>CAIUSK010000030.1 GCA_903901805.1 uncultured Flavobacteriales bacterium | reverse complement strand
ATTGATGAATTTTGTGCCGGCTAATCGCATTCCTGTTTTGAAAAACAAGTATAATTTCCCAAATAGGTATGAAAAGCTAAAATCTCTGCTTAGGGATCCATCCGCTGAGCAAATGATGTTGAGTTTGAGTCAACAATATACTGAAAAGCAATTGACCGAATTATTGGAATTTCACCCTGAAAAATTAATTACTGCTTATACATCAAAAGAATTAGGAAATGAATCATTTTCTCCACTTTCTTACATGATGGCAATTGATTATCAGACGTATTTAGTAGATGATATCCTTCAAAAGGTAGATCGTGCAACGATGACAGCTAGTTTGGAAGGTAGAGAGCCATTTTTAGACCATCGAGTTATTGAGTATGCTGCACAATTACCGGATGATTATAAATACCATAATGGAATTAAAAAGCACATTGTTCGAGAAATCGTTCATAACTATATCCCAAAGGAAAAAATGGATCGACCAAAAATGGGATTTGCTATTCCTCTTGCAGCTTGGATGAATAATGAATTGAAGGATATGGTAAATTCATATATTAATGAAAAATCGATTAAAGAGCAGGGGTTATTCAATTGGGAAGCAGTTAGTCGTTTGAAAATAGCTTTCTTTTCTGGAAAATCGGAATATGATTTTAAGTTGTGGTATTTGTTGATGTTCCAAATGTGGTATGAAAGATGGATGAAATAAAGAAGAATGTACTGTACATTTCCTATGATGGAATGACGGATCCACTTGGTCAATCACAAGTGCTTCCATACATCTTCGGTCTTTCCAAAAACGGATATGTTTTTCATTTAATTAGTTTTGAAAAACCTGAAAAGTTTGAACTTCTCAACGATCATATTCAACATCTATGTGATGAAAATAATGTTAGTTGGAACCCGTTAATTTACACGAAAAAACCGCCTCTGCTTTCTACAATTTATGATGTTTGGAGAATGAAAAACCTTGCATTAAAACTTCATAAGGAACATACTTTTGTATTAACTCATTGTAGAAGCTACCTTTCCGCACTAGTTGGTTTGGGGATGAAAAATAATCAAGGCGTTCATTTTCTTTTTGATATGCGTGGTTTTTGGGCCGACGAACGTGTCGATGGGAAAATATGGTCGCTTTCCAATCCTATTTTTCGAACGGTATATAACTATTTCAAGCGAAAAGAAAAACAGTTTTTTCTTGAATCAGATCACGTTATTTCTTTAACGTATAACGGAAAGAATGAAATTTGCTCCTGGCCTGATTTTGAAGGATTGGCCGATAAAATTGAAGTTATTCCTTGTTGTGCTGATTTATCAAAATTTGACACTAACCAAATTCAAGAAGAAAGAAGGACGGAGTTACTTAAGCAATTGACAATCCTTCCCAATCAATTTATTCTTGGATACGTTGGTTCAATAGGCACTTGGTACATGTTAGATGAAATGCTTCTTGCTTTTTCAGCTCTTTTATTTCAAAAATCAGAGGCTGTTTTTTTAATTATTTCAGGAGACAATGCTGATTTCATATTAGAACAAGCCGATAAGATTGGTGTTTCTCGTTCTTCGATTCGCATTCAATCTGCCACTCACAAGGATGTTTCTGCATATATTTCTTTATTCAATGTATCTGTGTTTTTTATTCGTCCAACGTATTCCAAAAAGGCTTCGTCACCCACAAAGCAAGGAGAATTAATGTCGATGGGAATTCCAATCATCTGTAATGTAGGTGTTGGTGATACAGACATGGTGATTAAAAAATATGAAGCTGGTATAGTATTAGAAGAACTTACTCCAGTTGTATTTTCCGAAATTAATTGGGATCAAATTCCCTTCAACAAAACGCTTACTAAGCATGGCGCTCAAGAATTTTATGGACTGGAAACAGGAGTGCAAAGATATTTGAAGGTCTATAAAAAAATAGTACAATAGATTTCCGTAATGAAGAAAAAACGTATTTTTTTTATCGCACCCTATCCTCACAATTCTGCACCATCGCAGCGTTTTCGTTTTGAACAGTATTTTTCTTTTTTGGAGAAGGAAGGTTATGAACTTGAGCTTTATCCTTTTTTGGATCAAACCACATGGAAAACATTATACTCTGAAGGGAAAGTAATTTCCAAAATAATGGGCGTTTTAAAAAGTTT
>CAIUSK010000029.1 GCA_903901805.1 uncultured Flavobacteriales bacterium | reverse complement strand
TCAGCATTGGGCGGTAGAGCTGCTGAGGAAGTGATATTTAGTAAAATAAGTACAGGAGCACTTTCAGATCTTGAAAAAGTGACGAAACAAGCTTATGCCATGGTTTCAATTTATGGTTTAAACAAACGCGTTGGGAATATTTCATTTTATGACTCTCAAGGTCGCGATGCATTTACAAAACCGTATTCCGAAGATACTGCAAAAATCATCGATGAAGAAGTTAGTAAATTAATTGAAAGTCAGTATCAACGAGCATTGGAAATACTGAAAGAAAATAAAGATAAACTAGAACAACTAGCGAGTAAATTATTGACCTCAGAAGTGATTTTTAAAGAAGATTTAGAAGCTATCTTTGGGAAACGTCTATGGGACAAGGAAGAAATTCAACCAGAAGAAATTGTTGTGGTTCTACCAGAGGAAACAGAACAAATAGAGGTTCCAAAGGAAATTGAAAACATTCCATCAGAAGCACCAGAGGTTGATACTGAAAACGATAGTGATACAAGTGAAACTTCAAAAGATAAAGAATAATACATCTTTATGTCTAATTTGATCACACGGGCAATCACTGGGTTTTTCTTTGCATTGATTGTACTGGGTTCAATACTGATGGGAGACACCGTTCAAGCCGTTGTTTTCGGTGTTTTTCTATTGCTCGGAATGTGGGAATACGCACGTTTATTTCAAAATACTGAATACAAACAAATCCCACTTCTAACTACCGTTATTGGGGCATACATTTATACAATTATTATCCTTTTAAACCTAAGGATCATTGAGGCTACTGCTTTTTATTATTCTATTTATTCACTTGTTTTTATTTATTTCTTAGTTGAACTTTGGCGTAAACAAAAACAGCCTATTGCAAGTATTGGTGTATTTGTATTTGGAATTGTTTACTTGATTATTCCTTTTGGCTTGATCAATAAGTTGATGACTGAAGACGAAAATAATTTTCCGATTATCATCGGTATGATTCTTCTTATTTGGTCAAATGATACTTTTGCCTATTTAATCGGTCGTAAGCTTGGAAAGACTCCCCTTTTTGAACGAATTTCACCAAAAAAAACATGGGAAGGGACTATTGGCGGAATATCCTTTACATTGGTAACAGGATTACTTATTTATTATATAAGTGGTACGTATAGCCCATTGTTTTGGTTTGTTGCGGCATGTATTGTAGCTCCTACAGCAATTTATGGTGACTTATTAGAGTCCCTATTCAAACGAAGTTTAAATATCAAAGATTCGGGTAAAATATTACCGGGGCATGGTGGAATTCTTGATCGATTCGATGCCGTGTTATTTACTGTTCCTTTTTTTTATCTTTGGTATTTAATTTTTAATACCTTGTAAAACATTTATTTACATGAAATTACACAAAGAAGGTTTTGGAATCATACTTGTTTCATTTGTCATCTGTTCACTTATAGAAACTGTTATTTTATTTTTTGGACTTAATTCATGGTCTACCTTTTCAATAGTGGCATTCAGCACTTTTCCATTAGGAATATTAATTCTTGTAATCCAATTCTTTCGTTTACCCTCCAGAACAGTTAGTTTTAAGGAAGGTGAGATTCTATGTCCAGCAGACGGAAAAGTGGTTGTAATTGAAGAAGTTGATGAAACAGAATATTTTCATGATCGACGGATTCAAATTTCCATTTTCATGTCACCTTTAAATGTTCATGCAAATTTCAATCCTGTTTCCGGTGTTATTCAATATGCCAAATATCACCCAGGATTATTTCTTGTGGCTTGGCATCCTAAAAGTAGTACCGATAATGAAAGAACAACAATCGTAACCAAAACAGCGAGTGGTAAAGAAGTTTTATTTAGACAAATCGCAGGTGCGCTAGCTCGCAGAATTTGCTACTATGTGCAACCAGGTCAAATTGTTGAAGGAGGAAAAGAATTTGGATTTATAAAATTCGGTTCAAGAATTGATATTTTATTACCTCTGGATGCAAAAATACATGTTCAATTAAATCAAAAAGTGAAAGGTCAGCTTACAAAAATTGCTGATTTATAATATTTCATTTGTTTCTTAAGAGCTTTTCCGAAAAATAAAAATTCATTTTTTGACTTTAGGAAAATTAAAAGTTACTTTTGCAAACTTAATTTTTAACAATCTCAGTTTATGGCAAAGAATCTAGTTATCGTCGAATCTCCTGCAAAAGCAAAAACCATTGAAGGATATTTGGGGAAAGATTATGTGGTGAAATCAAGTTTTGGCCACGTAAGAGATTTGCCGAAAAAAGGACTGTCTATTGATCTTGAGAATAACTTCCACCCCAATTACGAAGTCTCCACTGACAAAAAACAATTAGTCAGTGAATTAAAGAAACTTGCTGCTGCTGCTGATACAGTATGGCTAGCGACCGATGAGGACCGCGAAGGGGAAGCTATTTCTTGGCACTTATTTGAAGCATTGAACTTAGAAAAAAAAGATACCAAGAGAATTACTTTTAACGAAATAACCAAAGCTGCCATATTAAAAGCAATCGAAAATCCACGAAAGATTAATAAAGAACTAGTGGATGCTCAGCAAGCTCGACGAGTTTTGGATCGAATTGTAGGTTTCGAACTTTCACCTGTTTTATGGAAAAAAGTACGTCCTAGTTTATCAGCTGGACGCGTTCAATCTGTTGCAGTGAGATTAATCGTTGAAAGAGAAAAAGAAATTGATCAACATAACTCTAAAAATTTCTTTAAAGTTATCGGTAATTTTAGATCCGAAAATGGTTTAATCAAAGCGGAATTAGACGAGCAATTGAAAGCTCAAACGGAAGCTCAAACATTATTAGAAAATTTAAGAACAGCATCATTTTCTATTTCTGACATTCAACAAAAACCAGCAACAAAAAGTCCATCTGCTCCATTTACTACATCAACACTTCAACAAGAAGCTAGTTTGAAATTGGGATTTTCTGTTTCACGTACAATGTCCGTAGCTCAGCGGTTGTATGAATCAGGTAAAATAACCTACATGAGAACAGATTCAGTCAATTTATCTGATACAGCTGTTGAAGGAGCAAAAAATGCTATTCTATCTATGTTTGGTGAGAATTATTCAAAACCAACAAAGTATAAAAATAAAAATGCCAATGCGCAAGAGGCTCACGAAGCCATACGTCCAACCGACTTTACTGTTTCAACGATTGAAGCAGAACGCGAAGAACAAAAATTATATGAGTTAATCTGGAAAAGATCAATCTCTAGTCAGATGGCTCTCGCACAGTTGGAGCGAACAACCATGAAAATCGGAAATTCGAATACTAAAGATTCATTTACAGCACGTGGAGAAGTAATTCGATTCGATGGTTTTTTGAAAGTCTATATGGAATCTAGCATGGATGACGACGACGACGATCAAAATACGGAAGGCATATTGCCAGCTGTGAAGGTTGGCGAAAAAGTTGATCGAAATGAAATTATAGCGACAGAAAGATTTTCAAGACCGCCGGCTCGTTACATGGAGGCTTCCTTGGTTAAAAAATTAGAGGAATTAGGTATTGGTAGACCATCGACTTATGCTCCTACCATTTCTACGATTCAAAAAAGAGGTTACGTTGAAAAATTGGAACGAGAGGGAGTCGAAAGAAAATTCGCTGTTATTACTTTATCCAATAACGAAATTGAAACAATTACTAAATCGGAAATAACAGGTAAAGATAGAAATAAACTAACCCCAACAGATATTGGTGTTGTTGTCACTGACTTTTTATGTGATCATTTTTCTAGAATTATGGACTATCAGTTCACTGCAAAAGTGGAGGAAGAATTTGATCATATCGCGCAAGGATTAGAAAGCTGGACAGACATGATACGTTCATTCTACGATCCTTTCCATCAAAATGTAACACACACACTAGAAACATCTGAAAGAGTTACTGGTGAGCGTGAATTGGGTACTGATCCAAAAACAGGTAAACGAGTTTCAGCTCGGATTGGTCGTTTTGGCCCAATGATTATGTTGGGTGGTGAAGAAAAAGAAGAAGATGGAGGAGAGAAACCTACTTACGCTTCACTGAAAAAAGAGCAATCTATTCAAACTATTACTCTTGAGGAGGCTCTTGAGCTTTTTAAACTACCTAGAACTGTCGGCGAGCACGAAGGAGAAGTCGTTAAAGCAAATAGTGGTAGATTTGGTCCATACGTTCAAATTGGAAAAGTATTTGTTTCTATCCCAAAAGAAGAGGATCCGATGACGATCACATTGGAACGTGCAGTGGAACTTATGGAAAATAAAAAATTAGCCGATGCTTCAAAATTGTTAAAGTCATTTCCAGAAAGAGAAGACGTACAAATATTGGATGGACGCTGGGGAGCATACTTAAAAATTGGCAAAAACAATTACAAGCTACCTAAAGGAACTGAAATTGAAACTCTTGAATTGGAAAAATGCCTAGAAATGGCAGTTGAACAAGACAAAGCGCCAAAGAAAAAGCCTTTTAGAAAAAAATAATTCCCTTAATGCTCTCGGTTAAAAAGCACATCAATCATTTCGATAATTGATGTTTTATCATTATCCGTTTCTATTGATTCCAATAAATCAATTGCTCGTTGATAATATATATCCAAATAATTTTTTGTCTCTTTCTTTACACCCAAAACCTCGTAGATTTCTTGGATTGCAGGTATTTTTAAATTAAGATCCAATTCACTCTTAATTTCATTTAATTTTGCTCGTAATTCACCGGTGGCATTTTTTTCGGCAATTAAATATAAAAGTGTCTTTTTATTTGATTTAACATCTCCTCCTACTTGCTTTCCTACTTTTTCCGGATCACCATATAAGTCTAAAATATCATCTTGAATTTGAAATGCTATTCCTAAATTAACACCAAATTCGTATATTTTTTTTCGGTTTGAAAGGGAGTTTTCTGAAACAATAAAGCCAAATTCAAGTGCACAACCCAATAATACCGAAGTCTTCAGTCGAATCATTTCAATGTACTCTTCCACTGAAACGAATTCCCTTGTTTCAAAATCCATGTCCATTTGTTGGCCTTCACAAACTTCAATAGCAGTTTGATTAAATAGCGACAATAATTCAGGAATATGTTGCGCTTTTTGCTTTGATAAAAGTTGATATGCTTTAACTAATAATACATCTCCAGACAGTATTGCAATGTTTGAATTCCATTTTTCATGAACCGTTACCTTTCCTCTTCGAAGTGGAGCATCATCCATTATATCATCATGAATCAATGAAAAATTATGAAAAATTTCAATGGCTAAGGCGCAACTAATTGCTTCCTTTTTATCCGTTCCTCCTAACTCCGCAGACAATAAGGTTAAAACAGGACGTAAGCGCTTTCCTCCTATACTGAAAAAATAAGTCAATGGGTCATATAAATTCTCAGGCGAAGATGGAAACTGAATCGTATTTAATTCAGATTCAATCAATTGACTTAAATGGACAATTTTATTCATTTATCAAGGATATTCAATAAATAAGAACCATAGCCGCTTTTGACAAGAGGATCAGCGATTTGTTTTAATTGTTCCTTAGTAATAAATCCATTTCTATAAGCCACTTCCTCGATACAACCAATTTTTAATCCTTGGCGCTCTTCGATTACTTGAACAAATTGTCCCGCTTGCATTAATGAAGTAAACGTACCTGTATCTAACCAAGCTGTACCCCTATCCAAAACTGCCACTTTCAATTTTCCTTGCTTTAAATATTCTGCATTTACATCAGTGATTTCATACTCCCCTCTGGGCGAAGGCTGAAGATTTTTTGCGATTTCAACAACAGTATTATCATAGAAATATAAACCAGGTACTGCAAAATTAGATTTCGGCTTAAGAGGTTTTTCTTCAATTGAAATCGCATTCATTTCAGAATCAAATTCTACCACACCATATCGTTCAGGATCACTGACGTGGTAAGCATAAACTACTCCACCTATCGGATTATTATTCTCTTTCAATAAGGCATCCATACCCACTCCATAAAAAATATTATCTCCTAAAATCAAGGCAACTTTATCATCGCCTATAAATTCTTCACCAATGACAAAAGCTTGTGCTAAACCATTTGGAATTTCCTGTACAGCATAAGAAAATTGACAACCAAGATCGTTGCCATTACCCAATAACTTTTCAAAATTTGGTAAATCGTGAGGAGTAGAAATAATCAAGATTTCAGTTATACCAGCACTCATCAAAATAGATAGTGGATAATATATCATGGGCTTGTCGTAAACAGGCATTAATTGTTTACTTACGGCAAGCGTTAATGGATGTAAACGAGTTCCAGAACCACCAGCTAAAATTATTCCTTTCATAAATATTTCTTTGAGGTCAAAAGTAATTCAAAAGAAATTAAATCTAAAGAAGGATTGCTTATTTTTTTGGAATATCTTCTTC
>CAIUSK010000028.1 GCA_903901805.1 uncultured Flavobacteriales bacterium | reverse complement strand
TGTAAACTTATTCAACAATACTATATTGACCTCTTTATTAGCTGAAGTGGCATCTGACTTATTAACAGGTATTAAATCAAGACTAAAATCTAGAGGTAAGGAATCATTTGTAATTCCACCGTTCCATTGAAAATTCCGATTAACAAACTGAGCGCTAACCAGGGAATGAAGGCGTTTTGTACTTTTACTTATTCGAAGTAGGACATCTCTATCTTGGTAGGAACTATTTCTAAGAATTCCAGCGGTTTGATTATTTATAAAATCAAGATTAATACTAACACCCTTTGTAAATGCTTGAGAATATTGAATTTTAGTAAATTGAAAACCCGAAGAACCAAAGCAATATGCGAAAGAAATATGAGGTAAAGAGGTGTAACGCATTGGAAACGGCTCTTTAAATGGATAAAGTTGACCGCCAGCGGGTAAAAATTTAAATGGATTTACAAAATTAAAGGAACTCGATGATGAATTATACCCAAATGTACTCATTGAATATGGAGGTAGTAAATCGACTTTAGTTAATTCACCCGAAGCTTTGTAAGACGATTTCAAGGTGTCAACATCAGCGTGTATATCTAATGCTGTTTGGCTGTTATAATACGCCGTAAAAAAAACTAAACAGAAAGCAGTCAAAATACTTTTCGGAAGCACTGTTTTCAATAACTTATCGTGAAGAGCTGCATTCATAAAACAAACATAACAAAAAAAGGGGCTCGAAAGCCCCTATACTTTATGAAAGAATGAATCTTAAAGTCCGTTTATATGCAACTGAAGACCTGATTTAAGGTTTCCTGCTTTATTTTTATGGATAACATTTTTCTTTGCTAGTTTATCTAACATACCAGCAACGATAGAAAACAATGTTTCAGCTTCTTTTTTATCTTTCAAACTTCTTAATTTACGAACATTATTTCGTGTTGTCTTGTGCTGATATTTATTAATCAGTCTTTTAGCTTCATTTGAACGAATTCTTTTAAGAGCGGATTTATGGTTTGCCATTTTTAAAAAATTGTATTTAACATTTCTACAGTAGCCCATAGGAGAATCGAACTCCTGTTACCAGGATGAAAACCTGGCGTCCTAACCACTAGACGAATGGGCCAAAAATAATTTTGGTAGCCCATAGGAGAATCGAACTCCTGTTACCAGGATGAAAACCTGGCGTCCTAACCACTAGACGAATGGGCCAACTAAAAAATCCCAAAAATTTGGGATTGCAAATATACGGGTTTTTTCTATTCTCACAAATACTGACAGCTAATTTTTTAAAAAAAAATGCTATCCTTGTAAATTATCAATATCTTCTAATTGTCTTTTGAACCCTAATCTTTTACCAGTTTGCAATTTTAGACTATCACTAATTTCCAGTACTTGAGCGATAGTGATCTCTTCTAGGTACTCATATGGAGGGATATACAAATCAAATTGCAACGCAAAAGCGAAAGACAATTGCACCATCAACTTCATGTAATTATCATTTAAAACTGCATTTTCGGGATCACGAAATAAAACTCCTAGTTGACCTTTACCTTCCACCATGAAATGATGTTCGTGGTTCAACAAGACTCGAGCAATTAAGTTACCTCTGTCATCAAAACGATTTCTTAAATAGGATTCTGCTAAGAAATTATATACGTGTATTACGGCAAAATAACCATTGTTTTCATTTGAGGAAAAATACTTTGTTCCCCACAATGGATTTGAGTCTGGTAGTTTAAACACATTGGTATGTAAATGAAAAACCAGCATATCGCTACCGATAAAAACAATGATTTCGAATTTACCCCTGTCCTCAAAACTTAATCTCACACGTTCATCCTTTATCAACGGTCGTAATGCGTCAAGTTCATTTTTAATGATTTGCTTTAACGAGTCAAATACCTTTTCAGAGTCATCGGCCACATCTTGCTTAAGTGCTGATTTACTTGCTAATAGCCGCTGGATTATTTCTCGATTTTGATCAAGAGTATCCTTGGGTTTTTCTGGAGTTCCTTTTTTCTTTGCCATACTTCAATATTAATGGAAATTATTTTCAATATAATCTATCAAACTATGAATTATCTTGATGTGAATCTCTTGAGCGCGGTCTGCATACTGACTAAAAGGAGCTCTTATCTCAACATCACACATTTGAGCCATTTTTCCTCCGTCTTTACCTGTCAAACCAATAACAAGCATACCTTTTTCTTTTGCTAAACTAATCGCATTTATGACATTTTCAGAGTTTCCAGAAGTTGAAATCGCTACCAACACATCGTCTTTTTTTCCAAAAGCTTCAATAAACCTTGAAAAAACATGTGCGTAGCCAAAATCATTTGAAACACACGAAAGATAGCTGGAATCTGAAATTGCTATTGCCGGAAGAGCCATTCGGTTTTCGCGGTATCGGCCTGTTAATTCCTCAGCAAAATGCATAGCATCGCACATCGATCCACCATTACCGCAACTGATAATCTTTCCGCCATTTCTTATCGAATCCACAAGTATTTTACCCGCAGATTCAATTTTTAAGAAATTAGATTGATGGGTAAATTCCTGAAGCACTTTTGCCGCTTCCAAGAAATGATTTTCAATTGAGTTAAACGACATTGATTAGATTTAATTAATGTTGGTGTCCATGCTCACCGTGAACATGTCCATGTTCCAATTCTTCCGAAGTAGCTTCGCGCACATCTAAAACCTCTACAGAAAAATGTAAATCAGTACCTGCAAGAGGATGATTGAAATCCATTTTTATGTGTTCCTCTGTGATTTCAAGGATCTTCCCTCGAAGATGATTTCCTTCATTATCAGACATTGGAATCATTGCACCAATAAAGAAAAACTCACTATCTATTTTTCCATCTTCTCCATGAAAAATATTTCCCGGAATCATCGCAACCTTTTCGTCTTCAAACATTCCATAAGCATTTTCTGCTTTGATAGAGAAATCAGCTAAATCTCCTTTAATCTTGCCCGCTAATTGCTCTTCAAATTCAGGAATCATGGCTTGAACGCCATATAAAAAAACCAATGGATTTTCTATTGATGTTTCTTCTATTTTTTCACCTGTAGCGTGATTTTTCAGTGTGTAGTTCAATGATACTACACTGTTTTCAGTAATATTCATACACTAATTTTAGTTTAGACAAAACTACGTAATTAAATTTTGTCGTACATATAATTTTACTAAAAGACTTTATAGGAACCTTAGATTTTAATTATCAAAAATTCAGTTCTTCTATTTTCCTGATGTTGTTCTTCCGTACAAGTAGACTTCACGGCTCCTTCACAAGGACAATCTGTTTTCAGTTTTGACTCCCCGAAACCTTTTCCATAAATACGGTCAGGGTTTGTGATTTTTTTCTTGATATACTCTGCCGATGCTTTAGCACGATTGTCAGATAAAGTAGCATTCTGTAGTATTGTACCACGGCAATCTGTATGCGATCCTAGTTCAATAACCATCGTTGGATATTCATTCATCACTTTAACTATTTTATCGAGCTCTAACGAAGCATCAGAACGAATAGTGAATTTATTTCGATCAAAATAAATAGGTTTAATATCGATTAATTTTGCTAAGTCAAGACCTACTTCAACCTTGGTGAGCGAAACATCCAATTTCTCATTTATATTGATAACACCGGGAGTTGTAACCAATTTTGAGAAATCAGCCGTTTTTGTTAAGTATCCATCCTTTTTAAGAGTTAACGAATAATTTAACGTTTGATTCATTTGAACATTTTCCAATACTTTATCAAAATCTCCAGAATTTGCGGTAGCTCCATCAAATACAACTTTCCCTGATGATTTGTCAACGATTGTTACTTTAACCTCAGAAATAGCTTGTTTTGTTTTGTTATCTGTAATCAAACCATACAACGAAAAGCCTTCGTTTTTATCCAAATTAACTTGTGCTTGGATAGATGAAGTTGTTAAATTTTTAGTTGTTATGTTCGCTAAATTCTCTTTATAATCATCTTTACTAGCTGAGATCACATACTCTTTATTGGGCTCTATTTCAAATGTATATTGCCCTCTTTCATCAACTACTGCTTTCTGCAAAATTTTTCCCGTTTGATCTTTCAAGTAAACAATAGAACCTGGAAGTGATGAGCCAGTTTTGTTATCCGCAACAGATACAACTAACTTAACTTTGAATATAAAGGGCTTTACCATGTTGAAAGAATAGATGTCATCATCGCCTTTACCATCTGCACGATTGGAAGAGAAATAACCTGATTTTCCATCTTGGTTGAAAGTCATTGCAAAATCATCGTTCTGACTATTTAATGGTTTACCAACATTGGTTAAATTATCGAAACTTACCCCATTTTCGTTCATAGTGATCACAAAAACATCCAAACCACCCAAACCAACATGTCCATTTGATGAAAAGAAAAACAAACCATCTGTACCTATCCAAGGAAACATTTCTTGCCCCTCTGTGTTAATATCTTTCCCTAAATTGATGGGTGTACCAACTGTTCCGTCCGTATTTATCGAAGCTCTGTATAAATCAGCACCTCCAAAACCTCCAGGCATATCTGAAGCAAAAAACAACGTTTTTCCATCCAAAGAAAGAACAGGATGACCAACTGAATACTCTTTGGAATTGATCGTCAATTCTTGGACATCAGACCAATTTCCGTTTTTGTCAACTTTAGCAAAATATAATTTCAAATTTTGAATTCCTTTTTGATCTCTTCTAGATTTTCCTTTAGCGATGTTATTTCTGGTAAAATAAACCATTGACTCATCTTTATTAAAACAAAGTGGCCCTTCATGGAAAGTAGTAGTTACTTTAGATACCAAATCTGGTGCTTCTTTTTCTGTTGGATCGATGGTAAAAAGATCTAAAAATCCTCGACCATTCCACATCCAATTATTCTGAACCAAGGTATTCCGTCTTGCAGAAACAAAATAAACTTCTTGCTTTTTCAGCGATTGGTACCCCCCAAAATCAGATGCACTTGAATTAAAAGCTGCATTAGTTATCGTAAAATGAATTCCTTCTTTCTCTATTTTGTCTAAATAAGATCGATTATTCGCAAATGAAATAGCTCTTTTATCTGTATTTGATTTTTCGTAAAATGTATTCATCCATTTATCACTCTCTGCATATTTTCCTAATTGCTTCAATGTTTGAGCAAAATAAAAATAATGGTTATTTGAAATAGATCCTGACTTCAAAGCTTCGTTATAAAACTTTTCTGCATTTAATAAATCATTGACATTGTAATATGATTGTGCCAAACGAGCTTTCATTTCTGAACTCGCCAAATCGGTGCTAAGCAAATCTTCATAATTCTCAATTGCAAGTTTATAAGAAAGCTTCTCAAAATAATCATCTGCT
>CAIUSK010000027.1 GCA_903901805.1 uncultured Flavobacteriales bacterium | reverse complement strand
GTTATTATTATTTTAAAAATGCTCAAACATTTTTTGACTTATCGTTTAATAATATACTAAACGATGTAAATGTAGATGGAATGTTTTACATTTCTCCGGTTATAAATCAGTTTATATTAAATAATAAAACCGTAAAATATTTTGAAATAGAGTCTGAAAAATATCATTCATTTTATTCTCCACAAATGGTACTAGAATTCGAGAGAAATTTTAATAAGCAACAAAAATGATAGAGAAATTTAATATAAACGACATGATTAATGGTTGGTTCATTGGAAATTTCGAACCATCTTTATTTAAAACCGAGGCAGTAGAAGTTGCTGTTAAAAGTTATAAGCCAGGTGACTTTGAAGAAGAGCATTATCATAAAATCGCGACTGAATTTACAGTTATAATTGAGGGCATAGTAGAATTGAATGACATACAATATGGTGTAAATGATATTATTAAAATTCATCCAGGAGAAAGCGCTAAATTTAAATCAATAACAAAATCACTAACTGTAGTGGTCAAAATTCCGGGGGTAACAAACGATAAATTTTTAACAAGAAAATAAGTATATTATGAATATAGTAATTCCAATGGCCGGAGAAGGAAGTAGATTTGTAGCAGCTGGTTACGATAAGCCCAAGCCTTTTATTGATGTATTAGGTCAGCCTATGATTACACATGTAATCAATAATTTAAATTACCCTAACGCGAAATATATACTAATTGGTAGAAAACAACATTTGAGTAGATTTCCGGAATTGGTAACTGAAATAAGCGAAAAATATAATGCAATTTTTGTTGAAATTGATGATTTAACAGAAGGGACTGCTTGCACTGTTTTATTTGCAAGAAACTTTATTAATAATGAACAACCTTTGCTAATAGCAAATTCAGACCAGCTTGTTGACTGCAATATTTTCGAGTACATTAATGATTCAAAAATGAGGAATTTAGATGGTTCGATTTTAACATTTGAAGATAGAGAACTTAATCCCAAGTGGTCTTTTGCCAAATTGAACAATGAAAACTTAGTTGTTGAGGTTCAGGAAAAAAAAGCAATATCTAAGTATGCAACAGTAGGAATATATTATTTTGAAAGAGGGTGTGATTTTGTTAATGGAGCAATTGACATGATTGTACGAAATGATAGAGTAAATAATGAATTTTATACATGCCCGGTTTATAATTATCTCATTAGAAACGAGAAAAAAATAGGAATATATAATATAAAGTATGAGGATATGCATGGCTTAGGCACTCCTTCCGATCTTGAAATTTTCGAAAATAAATAATTAATAATGAACTTCACATTTGGAATTATCACAAATAACGACTCAAATAATTTTTTACAAAACATTATTAATAGTATTGAGTCCTTGTGTATACCGAATTATGAAATACTAATTATCGGAAACGTAAACATAATTGCAAAAAATTTAAGAATAATATTTTTTGATGAGACAATTCGTAAATCTTGGATAACAAAGAAAAAAAATTTGATCACAAAAGAGGCAAAATATGAAAATATAGTATATCTACACGATTATATTGTATTTGAACAAAACTGGTATAATGGATTTTTGCAATTTGGTTCAAATTATAGTGTTTGCATGAATCCAATTTTAAATCAAGACGGCACTAGGTTTAGGGATTGGTCGATTTGGCCTCATAATAATAATCGAATGGACGAAATTGTTTTATTTAACCGTGAGTGTTTAATCCCTTATGAAATGACACATTTGAGTAAATATATGTACATTTCTGGCAGCTATTGGGTAGCAAAAAAACATATAATGCTAAAGTATCCACTAGATGAAAAATTAATGTGGGGTGAGGGAGAGGATGTTGAATGGTCAAAGAGAGTAAGGGGAAAAATCGATTTTTCATGTAATCCATTTTCAATAGTACGTCTACTTAAACAAAAAGATCGTGCATTTG
>CAIUSK010000026.1 GCA_903901805.1 uncultured Flavobacteriales bacterium | reverse complement strand
GTAAAACCTCTTTCAAAACAACAATGATTTCGGTAAGGTCAATTGACGTTGATTGAGGAAGTTCCTTGCTTGGTCGATATTCCAGAGCACCCATTCCACGGTCTGCAACATAGGCCAATTGCTCAATTACAGAAATTTGATTGAATTCCTTGCTACCGGATTCCATCCACTTTTTGAAAATGATATTTCCAAATACATCCGGTAATGAATCAGCAATCATCGGAGGAAGACCCCGGAATGTTTCAGAATTATATTGACTGAATACCTGAACTTGTGGCGTTCGTTTTAAGATGCCTGTTGAAGGAAACAAGTTGTGAAAACGATCGCTTTGAAGAAAATCTGGATTGTATTGAAAAGAAGATTTCTGTTGATTTTCATCAAATCCTAACCTCCCAATTTCTTGACCGAAGCAAAATACCGTTATGATGTCATTTTTCGCCATAATACTAATATAAAGAAGTCAATTCTTCGGTTTCATTTCTTTTATCCATCAAAAATTGATTAAACCCAACCAATGCATCAAAGTGATTAAACACCTTGAGTAAAGTATCAATGGTAAAGTTCTTACCTGATTCCAAATTCTGAATCGTAATTCTGGAGAGCTCAAGTTGGTCTGCCAACTCCTGTTGTGAAAGCTTTTGCTGTTTGCGATAAGACTTCACCAACTGTCCAATTTCCGATTTAACGTCTTTTATTTTGAGATTACCAGTGAACATATTGCATGTTATATTATTCAAATGTATGATATTTTAATCAATATGCATAATTAAATATGTTTTTTTTAGAAGTTGATGGATTACTTAATTTGGGGAAAAGAACTGGAAGTAAAGAAGAAAGTAGGATTGAATTGGTTTAAACGAACTACTCATTCTCCTCGTAATAATACGAGTAATCAATTCCTTTCATGTACATTTCCCGATCGTTTATTTTATCGGTTAGGGCATTTTTGACAGTGGTTGTAAGCACTTGGCTATTGGTGGGACTGACTACCATGGCATTCATATAGTCGCGCTTAGAAATTAAACTCCAATCCACACATTTTTTGAGTCGTTTCTTTAGAATTAAATCCAACCATATTCTAGCGCTTCTTCCGTTGCCTTCCATGAAAGGATGAGCGATGTTCATCTCCACATATTTCTCCACGATTTCATCAAAGGTATTTTCAGACATTCCTTCTATATGTTTCAATGTTTCGCCTAAAAACCGTGAAACTGCAAATTGGAATCCACCTTTTGAAATATTCTTTTGTCGAATTTGCCCGGCAAAATCATACAGTCCGCCAAAAAGATACGCATGAATTTGTTGAAGACCTTTGGCTGTTCCAACTTCGATTTGATCTATGAATGAGCTCTCGTACAGAGCATATGCTTTGGATTTACTTTTACCATCAATACTTTCATCGCTGTATGTAAACCATTCTATAAAACGATTTGCTTTCTTACCTGGAAATTCTTTACCCAAAGCAATAATGCCCTTGTAATCCAGCATATCAGATAACCGTTTTTTTCCATCAGGAGCAAGTAATTTGAACTGGGTAGTAATACTAACCACTTCACTGTTTTCTTTTTTCAGCTTGGCCTTTAGGTATTTCCAATAATTCCTCGTTTTAGTGTAATCGTCTTGATCCGTCAGTACTGCAACAATATCCAATATGCTGAACCACCATGTAGAAGTTGAATCGTCCCAAATGGCACGCACTTCTCGGTCATTAAAAAAACGAATGGATATTTTTTGGTTGTTCATCGAATGAATAAAGATACGAATTTCAACCCAAAAAGAGTTGCGGAGAAGCAAAAAACAAGTGAGATTGTGAGGTGAATATCAAGCTTTAAAAATCCATAACTTACCGTGAAAAGTTGTATATTTGAATATATTTTCACGGTAAATTTAAGGAGTAGAAATGATAAACCAAACTACAAAAGATAAAATTGAGGCGTTGCACCAGCAATATAGATACTTAGCAAAAGGCAATGAGGCTTTACTGAAGGAAATAACCCTTGCCGAAATTCCTGAAATGGTGTACAACTCAAACGCAATAGAAAACTCAACCCTTACCTTGGAAGACACGGAAAAAATTCTTTCAGGAGACGATTTAAATCGTATAGTAAATATTCGTGAGGTTTTTGAAGCCAAAAATTTGGCGAAACTCACCGAAACCTTACTAGAAAAAAACAATTCGTTGCTGAACATCAAACTCATTTTGAAATTACATAAAACCTTGCTCACAAACATTGACGAAAGGATTGCGGGGCGTTTTAGAAGTGGCAAGGAATGGGTGCGGGTTGGCAATCACTTAGGAGCAAATCCGCAGTTTGTTTCCTCACTTATGCATGAGTTGGTGGATAATTACAACCAGCATAAAATCAACTATTTTTTGGATGCTGTCGCTCATTTCCACGCTGAGTTTGAAACCATTCATCCTTTTGTTGATGGAAATGGTAGAATGGGTAGGGTGCTTATTAACCTGCAGTTAATGAATGGAGGTTTCCCACCGATTATCATTCAAAATAAAAGTAAACATACCGAATACTATCCGCTTTTTACAAGGTACCAGTCAACCATGAAATTTGGAGGTTTTACAGAGTTGTTTGCTCTACTTTTACAAGAATCTTTGCACAAACGAATTAGCATACTTACGGCAAAAAAAATAATTCCACTTGCGCTATGGGCAGCGCAAAAAGGTGTTAAAACGAACGTTGCAGCCAATAAAGCCAAAAGACAAACGATTCCTGCCTTCCGTTTGCGTGAAAAATGGATGATTGCAGAAGAATTTACCTCCGCCGATTAAAAACCGAAATCTATCACGCTATTATTTCATAGCGAGGGAGATTTAATGGGGCAAATAAGTTGTTCGAATCCGAAATAGTTTCTTTCAATAAAAAATAGCAACTTTGTTTAAAAGTTTAAAATAGCAATGAGTTCATTAAGTTTTCAAAACGATTATTCCAATTGGTTAAAGGAGGTAAAAGACCGCATTCGAATTGCTCGTGTAAAGGTGTCATTGGCCGCCAACCAAGAACTTATTTCTTTTTATTGGGATTTGGGAAAGATGATTAGTGAAACAAAAGCGACTTATGGAAGTGGTTTTTTGGAACAACTGTCAAAAGACCTAAGTAGTGAATTTCCTGACATGAAAGGTTTCTCTTATCGTAATTTGGCAATGTGCCGACAATTCTATCAATTTTATACTAATACAAATCTGCAACGGGTTGTTGCAGATTTACAAAACTCACATATTCAGTCTTATCAAGAAGAAATTCAGCAACTCGTTAAACAAATACCTTGGGGACATAATACTATTGTTTTTTCAAAATCAAAATCTCTTAACGAAGCCCATTTTTATATTCACGAAACCATTGAAAATGGATGGAGTAGAGATGTACTTGCCTTGCAGATTAAATCTAACCTATTTGAACGACAAGGAAGAGCCATAAATAATTTTCAGCTCACTTTGCCCGAACCACAATCTGATTTAGCAACACAAACTTTAAAAGATCCTTACATTTTTGATTTCATGACGATGACAAAACCCTTTCACGAAAAGGATATTGAAAGTCAGCTAATAAATCATATTACAAAATTCTTGCTCGAACTTGGAAAAGGATTCGCTTATATTGGAAAACAATATCATCTTCATGTTGGTGAAACTGATTACTACATTGATTTACTTTTCTATCATGTTAAATTGAAATGTTATGTTGTAATTGAGTTGAAAAACACCAAATTTATTCCTGAATATGCAGGAAAGCTCAATTTTTACTTATCGGCAG
>CAIUSK010000025.1 GCA_903901805.1 uncultured Flavobacteriales bacterium | reverse complement strand
TTCATCCTTCATTTTCACCAAAAACTCACCTCTTTTGTAGTCTTCTGCAAAAAGCACATATCCTAAATCAAGAAAACAGATTGCTTGAATATGAAAAGTCTTAGAAAATACATCTTCTATTTCATGAATTGGAGTTTTTTCGACAAATTCAAAAAACGGTTCAATTGAAGAATAAATAGATGAATATTCTTTCTTAATATAAGCTGAACACTCCAAAGCATTTTTCTTATATTCTTCATTAGGATATCTAAAAAGATTCGCTAATAGTTCATATTGTTCTCTCGTTCTCATAACACTTATTTTTTATAAACCTCTTTTCGGTGTTAACTTGATTCCAAATCCTGTTTCACCTTTCGCATCTGCAGTTGCTTGAATCATTTCAATTGATTCTTCTCTGTGTGCAGGAGGAATGACAAAACGTTCTTCAAAAGTAGCTAACGAAGTCAATCTGAAAATTGCATCAGCTGTATCTGGACCAACTTTAGATTTTGAAATCAATTTTTTAGCTTCTTCCGATAAATCTCCAACTGTAGAACCTCTTCTGTGAATTTTTACACTCAACAATTTTTCATAGATTTCTGTAATTGCTTTTGTATCTCCATTCGTAAACAATGAAGCCAAGTATTTCATCGGCATACGATTTTGATCAATACCGGGGAACATCTCTTCAGAAGTTGTTTGATACAATCCTTTTTCATCCACTTGTGCCATTGCTGGCAACATTGGTGGTACATAGAAAAGATTCGGTAATGTTCTAAATTCTGGATGCAAAGGCAATGCAATCCCCCATTCTTTTACAAATTTGTAAACTGGAGAATTTTGAGCTGCTTTAATCGTAGAATCATGAACACCACATTTTCTAGCTTCAGCGATTACTGTCGGATCATTTGGATCTAAATAGATATCTAAATGATTATGTAATAAATCTTTGTCATCCGAAGCTGCTACTTTTGCAATTCGATCTGCATCATATAACATTACCCCTAAATAACGGATACGTCCAACACAAGAATGCATACATGCTGGTGCTTGACCACTTTCTAAACGTGGGTAACATAAAATACATTTTTCAGATTTACCTGTATGCCAGTTGTAATATGATTTTTTGTAAGGACAAGCTGTCACACACATTCTCCAAGCTCTACATCTTTCTTGATTAATCAAAACTACTCCGTCTTCCCCTCTTTTGTATAATGCTCCAGAAGGACAAGAAGCTACACAAGCAGGATTTAAACAGTGGTTACAGATACGAGGCAAGTACATCATAGTCATTTGTTCCAATTGAAACATTGCTTCTTGATCTCTTGCATCTAGATCTTTAAAGTTTACATCTTTACGAGCGTAATCTGGCGACCCTCCTAAATCATCATCCCAGTTTGGACCTGCTTTAATATCAATCGGTTCACCTGTGATTAAAGAAACTGCTCTCCCAATTGGTTGATCATTCCCTTCTGGCGCAGTGAATAAATCTGAGTATTTATAAGCCCATGGATGATAGTAATCATCCAATGATGGCATATTTGGGTTGTGAAATATGTTCTTAAGACCTTTAAGTTTCCCAGCTCCTTTTAAAGAAACAGAATCACCATCTTTTTCCCATCCTCCTTTATATATTTCTTGGTCTTCCCATTTGGTTGGGTAACCTGTTCCTGGTTTTGTTTCAACGTTATTCCACCACATATATTCGGCTCCTCGTCGATCTGTCCACACGTTTTTACATGCTACAGAACAAGTATGACATCCAATACATTTGTCTAAGTGAAAAACCATCGAAATTTGTGCTCTGATATCCATAATATGAATTTTTATGCGTTTTTACTTCTCGTTATTAATATTCAACAACATGCATTTTTCTTACTAAAACATGCGTATCTCTGTTCACACCTACTGGTCCCCAGTAATTGAAGTGGTACGAAAACTGACCATATCCACCACACATTAAATTTGGTTTTAAATGGACACGAGTAAACGAATTATTCATTCCTCCACGTCTTGCTTCACCATTTGCCCCTCTTCTAATTTGAGATTTTGGAATATTGTAGGTTCTTTCAACAGCGTGATAAACAATACAAACTCCTTTTGGAATACGAGCACTCACACATGCTCTTGCAACATAAACACCATGATCGTTATAAACTTCAACGTGATCGTTATCTTTTATTCCTAATTCTGCTGCATCTGCTTCGCTTAACCAACAAGGCTCATTTCCTCTTGAAAGTGTTAACATTCTCAATGTATCACCATAAGTTGAGTGAATATGCCATTTACCATGTGGAGTTAAACAATTCAACATTTTTGCCTGACCATCATTCACTGTTTTTCTTAAATCACCATAAGCTTCTGGCGTTGGAGACGGTTTGTAAGTTGATAAATGCTCTCCAAAAGCAATATAAGCATCATGATCTAGGTAGAAATGTTGTCTACCTGTTAATGTTCTCCAAGGAACAAACATATCAACATTATAAGTATAAGCAGCATAGGTTCTACCTTCATGCATTAAACCTGACCAAAGGGGAGATGAATTATATCTTTTTGGTTGAGCCTGTAAATCTCTATACTCCATGTCGATTTGCTCATAACCATCACCCAGTTTAGCAATTTCAGGATTGCCAATTTTTTCAGCCATGCTCTCATAACAACGTTTTGTTAATTTTCCGTTTGTCAAAGTTGACAGCTTCAAAATTGCATTGATTGCCTCAACATCATCCTTTAATGATGGGTATGTTTCACCATCTGGTAATTTAACAACGTGCTCTTTGTTTTGTAACATTTCTTGATAAACATCCCCGCACATATATGAATTTCCATGGGCACCTAATCCATTTTTTTCAACTCCCTTACCAAGAGAAATGAATTTGTCGTAGATTTTCGTGTAATCTCTTTCTTTGAAAACAATTTTATGCATTGTTTTTCCAGGGATTGGTTCACACTCTCCTTTACTCCAATCTTGTAAACGTGATTGCGTAATTTCATCTTTTGAATCATGAGATAATGGCACATTAACAACATCTAACATTGGAGTAGGTAAATATCGTTTAGACATTTCTTGAACCGCTTTTGCTAAACTTTGGAAAATTTGCCAATCCGTTCTTGATTCCCAAACTGGAGGTATCGCTTCTGATAAAGGATGAATAAACGAGTGCATATCCGTTGAATTAATATCTGCTTTTTCATACCAAGATGCTGTTGGCAAAACAATATCAGAATACAATGCTGAAGTATCCATTCTGAAATTGATATCAATTACCAAATCCATTTTTCCTTTTGGACCACCACCTTCTTTGAATTGAATATCTGTAACACAATCTCCAGCTACTTCATCCGCAATTTTATTTGTATGTGTTCCTAAATAATGATCTAAGAAATATTCATGTCCTTTTGCGGAAGTACCAATTGCATTTCCTTTCCAAATAAACCAAACTCTTGGGAAATTCACTTCTTCATCTGGTTCAACGATCGCATGTTTCAATTCTCCTGATTTAATTTGAGCCACAATATGTGCTCTCATTTCATCTTCTGTATTACAACCTGCTTTTTTAGCATCTGCAACTATATCGAAATTACGTTTACTATATTGAGGATAATAAGGCATCCATCCATTTCTAACTGCCATTACAGCCCAGTCTGCAGAATGCATATTTGCCAATTTATTATCAGGAGAAGAATTATAAAACTTTTGATTTCCATCATATCTCCATTGACAAGAGTTGATATAATGCCAAATTGGACCTTGTTGTAAACGCGGAGCAGTATCCCAATCTTTAGAACTCATTATCGTTGACCATGAATCCATTGGAGCCAATTTTTCTTGACCTACATAGTGATTCATACCACCACCATTTTTACCGTTACAACCTGTTAACATTTGTGCCATAATAGCTGAACGATACATCAAGTTTTCATGGAACCAGTGATTAATACCCGCACCAACAATTACCATACATGCTCCCTCTGTAGATTCCGCAGTATCAGACCATTCTCTAGCCAATTGAATAACCTCTTTACGTCCAATTCCTGTGAAAATCTCTTGCCAAGCAGGTGTATAAGCCTGATCTTTATCATCGTAAGATGTAGGATATGCCCCTTCTAAACCACGACCAACTCCATATTGAGCCATAGTTAAATCATACACTGTTGCAACTGGAACTTTTGCGCCATTTACATCTGTAATATATCTAACAGGAACACCTCTACCAACTGTTTTATCTAATCCAAATTCTGTGAACTGAACTTGTAATACCTCATCTTTTTTATCTAGAAAAGTTAATTCTGGATCATATTCATTACCTGTTTCTCCATCTTTATGAAACAAATTCCATTTTCCTTTTTCATCTTGCCATCTGTAACCCATTGTTCCCATAGGTGAAACAAGATTTCCTGTTTTCGAATCGTAGTTCAAGAATTTCCACTCACTATTTTCAGCACCTTCAAATCCTTTTACTTCATTGATTCGCATCATTCTTCCCGGAACGAGTTTACCATCTTTCTCTTCTAATTTCACTAAGAAAGGACAATCTGTAAATTTCTTAATGTAATCCATGAAGTAAGGAACTTGACGATTTACATGGTATTCTTGTAAAATAACGTGCGTTACTGCCATCCAAAAAGCACCATCAGAGCCAGCATGAACTGGAATCCATTGATCAGCATGTTTTGCAACCATATTAAAATCGGGTGCCATCACAACTGTTTTTGTTCCATTATGTCTAGCTTCAGAAAAGAAGTGAATATCTGGCGTTCTAGTCATCCCTAAATTCGCCCCCATAGAAACGATGAATTTCGATTTGAACCAGTCAGCACTTTCGCAAACATCTGTTTGTTCACCCCATATTTCAGGGAATGCATTTGGCAGATCACAATACCAATCATAGAAACTTAAATTTACAGCTCCCATTAATTGTAGATAACGTGCACCAGAAGCATAACTCAACATACTTTTCGCAGGAATTGGAGCAAAACCAATAATACGGTCTGAACCATATTTTTGAATAGTATAAATGTTTGAAGCTGCTATCAACTCAATCATTTCATCCCATTTCACTCTTCGGAATCCACCTTTCCCTCTTGCTCTTTGGTAACGCTTTCTTTTTTCTGTATTTGCTTGCAGATTTGCCCAAGCTTGAACAGGATCTCCCCCAGCTTTTTTCTTTTCTTCTCGAAATAAATCAATTAAAGCACCTCTAATAATTGGGTACTTCACTCGTATCGGGCTATATAAATACCAGGAATATGAAATACCTCGTTGACAACCTCTTGGCTCATACGGAGGAACATCTTTATTAAATTGAGGATAATCCAATTGTTGCATTTCCCAAAC
>CAIUSK010000024.1 GCA_903901805.1 uncultured Flavobacteriales bacterium | reverse complement strand
GCTATATAAAGCGTATTCAAATCATGTACAGCCATTAAGCAGTATCCCGCACCCATCATTAATCCACCGATATTAATGGATAGACGATAACCTAAAACACGATCAGCTAGTAATCCACCGATGAAAGGGGTAAGGAAAACGAAAGCGATAAATGTACCATATAAGTCAGAAGCTTCAGATTCGGTCATCCCAAATCCATCCACAGCATCTTTCAAATACAGCGTAAAGATTCCGATCATTAAATAATAACCAAAACGCTCCCACATTTCAGAAAGGAACAAGAAAGGTAGTGCTTTCGGGTGTTTTTTAAAATTGAACATAGAATCTAACTTTTAAAAATTTATCTAATTCCGTTCATCATTTTCAATAACTTATTCGAAAGAAGGAATAAAATAACGGCTGCAACTCCTGCCATTACTACGAAAACCATGAAAAAGGTGTATAGTGAATTAACAGTGATTCCAAACAATGATTTTTCTTTTACGGTTGCTTTACCGGCTAATTGTTCATAAACCGTTGTTTTTATTTGCTCGTCCTTGATTTTATCAAATTTCACTGTTGATATAGGCAAACTTTCAATGTTGTTAATTTTCTCAGTATTTTCAATGGTTTTATTATCCTTTTTACTCTTATCAACTAATTTAAGTTTGTATTGTGTTTCTAAAGAAATAACTTGTTCAACACTTACCATTTTTTCTGGATATAACTTACTTAGCATTCCAGCAAAATCATTAGCCATAGCGTTGCTCATGAACCAGATCCCCATTAATAATGAACCCAATCTCAAAGGAGATAATCGGGCAACCATAGATAATCCAATTGGAGACAAGCAAAGTTCACCCATCGTATGAACTAAGTACATACTCAATAACCAAAACATACTCGTTTTTGCTGATCCTTCAATTCCTTGAACACCAAAGGCAATAATTAAATACCCAATAGCCAACAAAAACAATCCAAATGCTTGTTTAATAGGGGAGGCTGGTTCTCTGTTTTTCTTTCCTAAATAACCCCATAGAATAGCGAACAATGGTGCCAATACAATGATAGCTAACGGATTGACAGATTGAAAATAAGAAGCGGGCATCTCCCATCCAAAAATAGTACGGTCTGTTTGTTGATCAGCAAATAAAGTTAAAGATGCACCAGCTTGTTCAAATGCAGACCAAAAGAAAATCACGAAAAATGCGATGATATAAATTACGATTATTCGCTCTCTTTCAATTTTATTCAAGCTAGGGTCGGTAATTACAAATCCTGAAGCAGCAATAGATGTTGAAAAAATTAGTGTCGAAACAAAATTGAAACCAAATCCGAACATGAAAACTAACCATAATACAGCGTAAACGGTTAACCACAGAGCTAATCGTTTAATATCAAAACCTGTACTAACTTTTTCTTCTGATTTTGTTTCAATTTCTTGAGGTTTTGGTTTCATTCCAACAGGCTCACCAGTGGCAGTTACAATGTATTTATTTTTTAATAATTCAAATACTATTACACCAATTACCATTCCTACCCCTGCAGCAAAAAATCCCCAACGATAATCAATTTTTTCAGCTAAGGTACCACAAACTAGAGGAGAAAAGAATGCTCCTAAGTTAATTCCCATATAGAAAATAGAAAATGCTCCATCAACTCGTTTGTCGCCTGGTGCATATAATTGATTTACCATTGTTGAAATATTTGGCTTGAAAAAACCATTACCAATAATCAACGATAAAAGGCCTACAAAAAAGGTAATTGATGCAAAGGATGTTCCCAAAGAACTAGCGCTGAAAAATAACATGAATTGTCCCATTGCCATAATAATTCCACCAATAAAAATTGATTTTCTATTCCCCCAGTACCTATCTGAAATATAACCGCCAATTAGTGGGGTTAAGTAAACAAGTCCCGTGTAGTTACCATATAAACCGGATGCGAAATCAGAATCCCAAAGAAGTGCTTTTGTCATGAACAACATTAAAATAGCGCGCATTCCGTAATACGAGAAACGCTCCCACATTTCGGTTACAAATAACAAGTAAAGTCCCTTTGGATGACCTTTTTGAACAGAATTTTCCATATTTAGTTTTTAATTTTCAGGTTCGAATTTACTAAAAAAAACGAGAGTTTTTATATTATTTTAACAAAGAATTCATTTTAGGTGAAAATCTCCTTCGTTTTCAACAAATCGTAGATTCGATTGTCTTTGTACTATGAGACATATTTTTTTTAGTGGATTCATTTTATTAATGATGCAAAGCTGCGCGCAGCAATCAACTCATAGCGTTTCAGAATCTGAGCGATTTCCGGATAGTTTGAAGATTGTTAAGTCAGATGAAGAATGGAAAAAAATTCTACCCAAGGAGGTGTACGACGTTACTCGAAAAGAGGGGACTGAATGCGCGTTTACGGACAAGTTTAAAGAAAATAAAGAAGTTGGTATTTATTGTTGTTTCTG
>CAIUSK010000023.1 GCA_903901805.1 uncultured Flavobacteriales bacterium | reverse complement strand
TAAAACACTAGTTAAGTGGTATTGGCACATCCTTTGCCAAAGTGGAAGCTCATCCACGAAAAAGAATTTAGGAGATTATTAATGAAAAATCATTTTTGATATGAACCAATTAGCTGTAAAACAAATTTCAGAAAAGGAAAAACAAGAGCATGCCTCCGTCGTAGCCAATTTTAAATGTGCATTTTTAAATAGAGACTTGGAAGATTTGGAAAGTTTAATGCACGATAAGGGTATCTTTTTCTCTAAGATGAAAAAACAGGCTGCATTAGCATATCTTTTTTCTTGTCTCAAAAGAGTGAGAACAATCGAAAAGGGATTTCATATGGAAGTTAAAGAAGGATATAGTATTGATTTTCTTCCTTGCGAACCAGTTTTGGAATTTCGTTATCCAGATTTTAATCCTTTCGAGGATGATATGGATGATTTTAAAAGTGCATTAGGCTCTCCAGAAAATAAGGATAGAAATGAGGTGGTTTTTTGTTTTGCTTTTGACTTCAAAGATGGACAAATCGTTTCAATTAGGCATCCAACCTTATGTGATGAGTTCTTAGATCGATACATAAAAATGAATTAATAACAAAAATGAAATAACAATGAAGAGAATTTTTCTTTTTGCAATGGCAGTATTAACAGTAGGAATTATTAATGCTCAATGGTCTTTTAAAACAGTAAAAAATGGATTAGACAAACCATATAAAGTTGCATACACACCAGAAAATAATGGAGCAGAAGCTTATATGTTATTTGTAGATAGTGCTGTTGTACTTGAAATAAGTGGTGGTTATTATTGTGATAAGGAACCAAATGTTGATGTAGTACTAGTAGTAAATGGTGTAGATAATAAATTTGAATTTGAAGGCTATAAAGGAAGCACCTCTGATGTCGTTTATCTTACATGGGATATGGAACTACATCCAGAATTTTTAAATGCATTCAAACTTGCAAGTATAATGAGAGTTAGAATCAATGAAAGTTCCTGTGCTAATGCAATCTATACGTATAAGATGACAAGTAGTAAAGCAGCTTTTGACTATGTAAGAAATTAAAACAAATAATATGAAAAACAAAAAAACAATTTATCACTTTGTGGTGGATCAAAGTGGATCAATGGCTGGATTAGAAAATCAGACTATTGAGGGATTTAATTCACAATTAAAAACGATCAAACAACTAAAAGCAGATTATCCCGATAATGAATATGTGGTTTCGGTAACCTTTTTTGAGGATATTGTAACCGATTTTATTCGATTTGGAAAGGTTGAATCCATTCCTTTGTTGACAAGAGAAAACTACCAGCCAGGTTCTACAACGGCTCTTTTGGATGCTATTGGTAGATCGGTGGATGCTATTCAAGAGAAATTTGGTGCTGAGATTGATGAAAATTTGGCAACCGTTGTTGTGGTGATCTTAACGGATGGGCATGAAAATGCTTCCACATTTTATACCTATGAGCAAATTTCCCAAAAAATTGAAGCATTGAATGCTACAGACAAATGGTTGTTTACTTTTTTAGGAGCTGGAATTAATGCACGAGTGATGACGGATCGATTGAATATTAAGTCTGAAAATGTGGTTTCTTTTGATCGTTCTGACTACCGTTCCATGATGTTTAAGGTAAGTCAATCGGTGAGGAACTATGAATACAGTAAAAATAGCGGAAACGATGAAGCTAAGTTTTTTGACGACGACATAAACTTCTAAATTGGTTATTAGTTGGTCAAGCGGGCATTTAAATCAGTAATAAAATGGAGAGAAATAAATTGTTTAGAAAAAAAATAGTAGAAGTGTTAGAAAATCCAACTTTTTCGGATGCATACCTACACGAGAAAATTACTGAAGTATTGACTGAAAATAATTATTTGTCGTTTCAAGACATGAAGGAGCCTTCTTCCCTGGGTCAATTAGTTGAAAGTTCTTTATCCTTTTTGAGATCAGAAAAGAGAGAATTTGAGTTTAAAAGTGGGATTTCAAGTTTGGATGACTTAACAGGTGGTTTTGGTATGGGAGAGTTTATTCTTGTTGGTGCAAGGCCTGGAATGGGAAAATCTAAATTTCTTCAGTATGTTATGTTGGAAGGGGCGCGTAAGTTTCCTGTTCTTTATTTTGCCTTGGATGCCGGGAAAGAAATTTTTATAAATAGCTTAATTTCTTCCTTGACTGAAATAAGTTATTCTGAGTTTAAAAATAAAAATATCTCATCCGAACAATGGAAATTGATTGACCGAGTGAAAAGTGAATTAGATGGTTTACCCATATATATTAGTGATGAAGCAACGAAAAGTATGCAGACATTTAAAGCAATTTGTACTCGTTATATTGATGAAAAAGGAGTAAAAGCCATTATGGTTGATTTTCTTCAGTTACTTGGTTCCAATCGCTATCGTCACCAGCGAGAGTTGGAGATGGGGTATATTAGCCGGGAACTGAAAAATTTGGCTAGAGACAAGAATGTTTGCATTATTGCAACCTCCCAATTAAGCCGTAGTTGTGAATCACGCGGAGGAGATAGGCGTCCTATGTTGAGTGATTTGAGAGAGTCGGGTTCTTTTGAGCAAGATGCGGATAAAGTTCTGTTTTTATATCGCCCGGAATATTATGGATTTACCGAAGACGAAATAGGTGATTCAACCAGTAATATTATGGAAATTCTAGTTGCTAAAAATCGAAATGGATACATTGGTTCAGCTCAAGTAAAACATAGTTTACCTTATGGAGGATTTATGCCTTTTGTTCCCTACGAAAGTAAAATTAAATTTTCACCCGAAAGATTGAATGAAATAGAGAAAAATGAACCACCTTTTTAACAAACTACCGGTTTAAAATATGTGTCGCATGGTACGATAAGCGATTGTGATCCGCAATCCATGAAAAAAGAGAAGTCCAAGGACTCCGTACACGTGAATGCTTCGCATTCCCGAATACGCCCCTCAAGATATTGGCCGGTAGTTTTTTTATAAATGAAATTGAAGATTAATTCAACTATGAAATGGGAGTCAATTCTTGAAAAAAGAGATAGTCACGCTGCAAACATTAGGCGTTTGATTTGTACGTCTAATGGTGTCATTCCTTCCTTTTCTCATTCTTTAAGAGAAGGAAGGGTATTGACATTTCTTAGTGTTTCTAATTGGATAGAATTATCATGCTTTTTACAACTTTCTCCGATTAAATTGGAACAAGTAATCAATTGTCCAAATTACAGGCAATTTACGATTCCTAAGAAAAAAGGTGCTCCTCGTTTGATTTTTCAACCAGATCCGGATTTAATGAAAATTCAACGAAAACTCAATCGATATTTACAAGATGTGTATAGTTTTCAATTGCCAGAGTGCGTTCATGGTTTTGTTTGCAAATCAAATCAAGTTTCTCGTTCTATTGTTACCAACGCACAACCACACGTCAATAAACAGCGTGTTTTGTCAATCGATTTGGAAAATTATTTCCCTTCCATTTCTGCTAAACGGATTAAAGTACTTTTCTGTTCTTGGGGCTTTAACGAGGAAATTGCTACGGCATTAACACTGCTTTGCACCTTTAAGGGCGGTTTGCCAGCAGGAGCTCCCTCCTCACCAGTATTAGCAAATTTATGTACGATGGAATTAGATTCAAAATTGATTGACTTTTCAAAAAACAATGAATTAACCTATACGCGCTATGCAGATGATCTTACTTTTTCAAGTAATGACTATATGCTCGATGATACCATTTTAAGGGTTTTAGAAATCATAAAATCGACTGATTTCTCCATCAACATGAAAAAAAACAGGTGTATGGGGCGATATAGTAAACAGAAAATAACAGGAATCGTGGTGAATGAAAAACTAACAGCAGATCGCAAAGTGAAAAAGAAACTTCGAGCCATGTTACATGATTTAGCAAAGAATGGGTTGGAAATAGCTACACAAAGGCATTATTCAATAGTGGGTCAACCAACGGATTTGGAGCAGAATAGGTTTTTAAAACATGTCATAGGAGTTCAGTCTTTCGTGAATATGGTAAATAATCATCGATTTAGCTGAAAAGAAGTTTGTACTGAACAAAAAAATCCCCGTAATACGGGGATTCACTTATCAAAAATTAAAAATAGATTAGATGTTTTCAATAATCATAGCTGAAGCTCCACCACCACCATTACAGATAGCTGCTCCACCAATTTTAGCGTTATTTTGTTTTAACACATTGATCAATGTTACTATTACTCGTGATCCTGAATTTCCAAGTGGATGACCTAAAGCAACTGCTCCACCATTGACATCTACTTTCGAAGGATCTAATCCTAAAATCTTAATGTTTGCTAATCCAACCACTGAAAAAGCTTGGTTTAATTCCCAATAATCTACATCGGATGTAGTTAGTCCTGCTTTTTCAAGTGCTTTAGGAACAGCTAGGGAAGGAGAAGTAGTAAACCATTCAGGTGCTTGTGCAGCATCTGCATAGCTAACAATTTTAGCGATCGGTGATAAACCATATTTTTCAACTGCCTCAGCAGAAGCCAATACCAACGCAGAAGCTCCGTCATTCAATGTGGATGCATTAGCCGCTGTAATCGTTCCGTCTTTATCAAATGCTGGACGTAAAGCTGGTATTTTATCTAAGAATACATTTTTGTATTCCTCATCTTCATTTACTAAAACTGGATCTCCTTTTCGTTGAGGAACAGAAACAGGAACAATTTCATCGTTAAATCTCCCTGAATTCCAGGCCGCTGCCGCTCGTTTGTAAGAGGTGATTGCAAAATTATCCTGGTCTTCTCGTGTAATATTATATTCTTTCGCACACAATTCAGCACAATTACCCATCGGTACTTTACTGTAGACATCTAATAAACCATCTTTGGTAATTCCATCCAGCATTGTGATATTCCCAAATTTGCTTCCATTTCTTCCATCCAAATAATGTGGCGTTTGCGACATGTTTTCCATACCTCCTGCAATTACGATATGATTGTCTCCAGCTAAAATGGATTGAGCTCCCAACATGATGGATTTCATACCTGAGGCACATACTTTATTTATGGTTGTGCAAGGAACATTTTGGTTTAATCCTGCTCCTAAGGCTGCTTGACGTGCAGGAGCTTGTCCAGTACCAGCTTGAAGTACATTACCCATAAAAACTTCATCGATCGCATCCACGGGAACTGCCGATTTTTCTAATGCGCCTTTAATTGCTATTGAACCAAGTTGAGTTGCGGGAATTGAAGCAAAAGCCCCAAGAAAAGAACCCATAGGTGTTCTAACCGCTGAAATAATATACACTTCTTTTTTTGACATAATCTTTGTTTTGATGCGCGAAGATAACCAATTCAAATGAATTTGAAAGGTGTAAAAACACAACAATAAACTACAAAACAAAAGAAATCCGTAAGAAATATAACACGATTTAACGAAAGAGGCCGTAGGTAAAGTTGCTAACTCTCCGATAAATTGTATTTTTGTTTTGTGTTAACGCAAATATTTTTACCGCTTTTTCTTAGTGACGTTTCAGGTACTGAAATTTTAGTCATCTTTTTGGTAATTCTCATATTTTTTGGTTCGAAAAGTATTCCCACTATGGCTCGAACACTTGGTCGAACGATGAAAGAAATACGAAATGCATCAGCTGATTTTCAGCAAGAGATAAAAAAATCCGGATTGGATGTGAAAAAGGATTTAAACTTGAATGCCTTCATTCAAAAAACCGAAGAAGAAATTAAACAACCCCTAGATCAAGTGTTGGTTGATATCAATGAAACAGTTCATTACGGAAGTGCTAGTTTAAACGAAGGAGCTCAGAACATAAACCAATCCATTGAACAAAACTTGGAGATGGATAATTCTGAATCAAGTTTGGATGAATTAAATTCTTCAGAATTAATAGAAAGCAAAAGCAATATTCAAATTACTAAAACTGAATCAGATGGCGAAAGTAGGAATAATAATGGGTAGTATTTCTGATCTTCCTGTCATGCAGGAGGCTAAGGATGTTTTGCAAGAATTTGGAATTGAAACAGAAATAGACATCGTTTCAGCGCATCGTACTCCAGAAAGAATGTTGGATTATGCTAAAACGGCACATAATAAAGGGATTTCTGTGATAATCGCAGGTGCTGGTGGTGCGGCACATTTACCAGGAATGACAGCTTCATTGACTTCATTACCCGTAATAGGTGTACCAATTAAATCGTCCAATTCCATTGACGGGTGGGATTCTATTTTATCGATCTTGCAAATGCCAAGTGGAATTCCTGTAGCAACAGTAGCCTTGAATGGGGCCAAGAATGCAGGGTTGTTAGCCGCTCGAATCATTGCTGCATTTGATTCCAACGTTTTTTCTAAAATGGAAGCGTATCGAGAGGAATTGAAAGAAAAAGTGGAAGAATCACGCAATAAATTGTAGCTAAAAACAGTTTTGGTTAAGTAATTGTTTATACCCTTCACATGCGCAATCTATTCATTTTATTTTTTATTATCCCATTTTTTAATTTTGGGCAAAAATGCGAGCGCGTATTGTTGACAGGACAAGTTATTGACTCGATGGGCATTCAGTCATTCTACAATTTAATGATTGTAAACCGTAATACTGGACAAGGAGTGTTTGGTCAACCCAACGGTTATTTTTCTGCATATACTAAAAACAATGACAGCATTTCAATTTCGGTAAAGGGCTATATGATTTATGGATTTCGAGTAAAAGCGGATTCAAATTGTCAAAGTAAACAGAAAATTTATCTGGTTCAGAAGCCCCAAGAATTGACAGAAATGATTATAAAGCCTTTGAAAAC
>CAIUSK010000022.1 GCA_903901805.1 uncultured Flavobacteriales bacterium | reverse complement strand
CCCAATGATGAAATTTGGCAAGATGGACAATTCAAAAACGGGCAATTATGGGAGGGAAAAGTGTATGAATACGATAAAGATGGAATATTAATCAAAGTCAAAATTTACAAATCAGGATTTTACCATTCAGATGGCCAATTGTAATTTTACTTTTTCTGAAACAAATAGTCACTATAGGCCAAAATACCAGGAACACCTATCAAGAAAATAAAAGCTACGATTTTCCCTTTCCACGTTAAATAAAAATCAGTAATTCCCATTGAAATCAAGTCACTTGGGTCATATCCTAAACCGACAAAATAAGACAAACTTAAAGGAACTTCTTTTTCAATTCCAAGTTTACCAAAAACGATTATTCCCGAAAATAAGTTTATCGGAAAAACGAATAATGGTATGGAGATTATAAAAAATACAATTAAAAATAATTTTAACGGTCCTAATTTGTATAACGTCTTCATCGAATATTTATCCTTTAATTGATTCGCAAGATAATGAAAATTACTGCAAACAAGACAACCAGGAGTAGTACAAATTAACTAAACGGATGCTTTTTAACAACAGGTATTTGCAGTCCAATCAGTTTTTGAATATCCCGGATATATGCTTGTTCTTCTTTATCGCAAAAAGAAATGGCTTTTCCGCTAGCACCAGCACGACCGGTTCTTCCAATACGATGAACGTACGTTTCAGGAATATTCGGTATTTCATAATTGATAACTAATGCCAATTCATCAATGTCTATTCCACGAGCCGCAATATCTGTTGCAACCAATACGCGAAGTTCTTTATTTTTGAAATTATTTAATGCGTTTTGGCGGGCGTTTTGTGATTTGTTCCCGTGAATAGCGGCAGCTGAAATGTTTGCTTTCGCCAAGATTTTTACCACCTTGTCTGCTCCATGTTTGGTACGTGTAAATACCAAAGCCGAACCATTTTTTCTTTCATTTAACAAATGCAATAACAAGTCCTTTTTCTGAGCAGTCATTATGTGATATAGTTCTTGCTCTATGGTTTCAGCTGTAGACGAAACCGGAGTAACAACCACTTGTTTCGGATTCGTTAGAATAGTACTTGCCAGTGTTTTAATTTCTTTTGGCATAGTTGCCGAGAAAAACAAGGTTTGTCGTTTAGCTGGTATAAGTTTGATTACTTTTTTCACGTCATGTATGAAACCCATGTCCAACATACGGTCTGCTTCGTCCAATACAAAGACCTCTAAAAATCGTAAATCAATGAATCCTTGTTGTTGAAGATCCAACATACGGCCAGGTGTTGCCACCAAAATATCAATACCCGCTTTAAGTTGATTGACTTGCTTCAGTTGACTAACGCCACCAAAAACAACAGCGTGTCGCACATCGAGGTTGGAGCCATAATCTTTGATATTATCTTCAATTTGTATAGCTAATTCGCGTGTTGGTGTAAGTATTAATGTTCTGATTTTTCGGCGTCCTTCCGAACGTTTGTTTTTGGTCAAATTTTGAAGAATCGGAATAGCAAATGCAGCTGTTTTTCCAGTTCCCGTTTGCGCACATCCCATTATATCAGACCCTGAAAGAATGATTGGTATAGCTTGTTGTTGAATAGGTGTTGGAATAGAATATCCTTTTTTTTCAAGAGCGTTTAAGATCGGCTCGATAAGATCTAGTTCTTTAAATGTCATAAATAGATTTTATTCTACGAAGACAAAAAAGAGTGAAAACATAGAATTTTGACAAAGGTAGACCATCTTTCGAGTGAAACCTACTTTTTTATGAAATAATGGGATTCCGGGTAAAAAGGAAGTCTTTTTCGCTATTCTACTTTTCTATTCCGCACAAATTCCCATAAAACAACTCCAGCGCAAACACTCACGTTCAAACTATGTTTGGTGCCATATTGAGGAATTTCAATGATGTAATCTGATAGATCAATGATTGCTTGATTCACTCCATTTACCTCGTTACCAAAGACTAATACCAATTCCTCTGACGCTATTTGGTCGGAATGATTTAACATGAGTGTTTTTTCGGCCTGTTCCACAGAACAAATAGTTTTACCTTGTGATTTTAGTTCTTTTATAAGCTCTACGATTGATTCACGATGTTCCCACTCAACTGTTTCTGTTGCTCCCAAGGCTGTTTTTTGAATGTCTCGGTGAGGTGGTAGAGGGGTTATTCCACACAAATATATTTTTTCAATATTAAACGCATCTGAAGTTCTAAAGAAGGATCCAACATTATTGAATGAACGAATATCATCTAAAACGACAATAATCGGAAATTTTTTCTGATCTTTAAATGTGCTTTCATCTACTCGATTCAATTCCCATAATTTTAGTTTTCTATTCATCTGTTGATAAGATATTTGGATTTTATTTTGAACTCGAGATCGTGGATTTTATCTTTACGGTTCAAAATTCATAAAATCTTTTCACTTGTCGAAGAATCCTGAAGAAAAAAGTTATGCGGAAACGCCCTTGATGAAGCAATATAATCAAATAAAGGGGCGACATCCAGAAGCATTGCTTCTATTTAGGGTCGGTGATTTCTATGAAACTTTTGGGGAAGATGCAATCAAAACCTCCAAAATATTAGGAATAGTTTTAACAAAACGTAAGAATGGTGCAGCAGCAACAATTGAATTGGCTGGTTTTCCCCACCATTCTTTGGAAGTATATTTACCCAAATTAGTCCGTGCCGGTCAACGTGTGGCTGTGTGCGATCAATTGGAGGATCCTAAAATGACAAAAACCATTGTCAAAAGAGGGGTTACAGAATTGGTTACACCGGGAGTTTCCTTTAATGATCAAGTCTTAGAAAAAGGGAAAAATAATTTTTTGTGCGCCATACATATTGGAAAATCAGAACATGGAATTTCCTTCTTGGATGTTTCAACTGGTGAATTTTTGGTAGCCCAAGGAAACCAGGAATATATTGACAAATTAGTAAGTAGTTTTGAGCCTTCAGAAATTGTGTATCAACGCAATAAATCCAAGGAATTTTCAGAGAATTTTACTGGTAATTATTATACTTTTCGCTTTGATGATTGGGCATTCACCACTGATTTTGCGCTTGAAAGCCTCACGAAGCATTTTGGCACAAAATCGTTAAAAGGGTTTGGTATTGAAAATTTAGAATTGGGCATAATAGCTGCTGGTGCTGTATTGCATTATCTAACTGAAAATCAGCACGCAAACTTAGGGCACATAACCGCTTTGAATCGGATTGAGGAAGATAAATACGTTTGGCTCGACCGTTTTACTATCCGCAACTTAGAATTACTGCATTCGCCCCATGAAAACGCAACTACTTTGGCTGATGTGATTGATAATACACTTACCCCCATGGGAGGCCGAATGATGCGCAGGTGGATAGTGCTTCCACTCAAACACAAAAAACCCATTCAAGAACGATTAGATACGGTTGCTTATTTGAAAACAACGCATACTATCAACGATTCTGTTCGGGATATTTTGGCTGATATTGGTGATTTAGAAAGATTAATTTCTAAAGTTGCCGTTGGAAAAATCAATCCAAAAGAATTGGTTTATTTGAAACGTACCCTCGAACAAATTGACCCACTCAAAAACTTGTTGCACGGAGCTAAAACAAATGCAATTATTGATTTGGTAAAACGATTGAATCCATGTTCTGAACTGATTACACTGATTGAAACTAGATTAGCTGAAGATCCAGCCATTTTAGTTGGAAAAGGGCCTGTCATTCGAGCTGGTTTTCATGCCGAACTAGATGAGATTAGAAATATCCGCGAAAACGGTAGGGATTATTTGGAGGATTTGCAAAAACGAGAAGCAGAAAGAACAGGTATTACCAGTTTGCGCATTGCATTTAATGGTGTTTTTGGGTATTATATTGAAGTGCGTAATACACACAAAGACAAAGTTCCGCCCGAGTGGATAAGGAAACAAACCTTAGTGAATGCAGAACGGTATATCACCGAAGAATTAAAGGAATACGAAACCAAAATTTTTGGTGCCGAAGATCGAATTCATCAAATTGAAACAGCTTTATTTCAAGAGATTGTGGAACAAGCATCTAAGTACACCTTGCAAGTACAAGAAAATGCATTGTTGATTGCACGATTGGATTGCCTCAGTTCATTCGCTTTTCTTGCCCTAGAACGCAATTATAACCAACCAGAAATTACGGAAGGTTTCGATTTGGAATATAAAAATGGTAGACATCCTGTAATTGAAAAACAGCTAAAAACAGGAGAAGAATATATCCCGAATGATTTGCGCATGTCTAATGATGATCTACAAATCATGATGATTACGGGGCCTAATATGAGTGGTAAAAGTGCCATTTTACGTCAAACCGCGTTGATCGTCCTATTAGCCCAAATGGGGTGTTTTGTTCCTGCTGATTCTGCTACAATAGGGTTAGTTGACAAAGTCTTTACTCGAGTGGGAGCGTCAGACAATATATCTTCAGGAGAATCCACTTTTATGGTTGAAATGAATGAGACGGCTAGTATTTTGAATAATATTTCGCCGAGAAGTTTGATATTATTAGACGAAATCGGAAGAGGAACCAGTACGTATGATGGAATTTCAATTGCTTGGGCAATAGCTGAGTTTTTGCATGAAAACCCGAAGGCAAAATGTAAAACCTTGTTTGCAACTCACTATCATGAGTTAAATGAAATGACCAAACAGTATACGCGTATTAAAAATTATACGGTAGCCGTAAAAGAGGTGGGTAAACGAATTCTTTTTCTTCGAAAGTTAATCGAGGGCGGAAGTGAGCATTCATTTGGAATTCATGTGGCGCGAATAGCAGGTATGCCGCCAGTCGTAGTTCAACGGGCTGAGGAAGTGTTACGCGAACTAGAAGCCACGCATCAACAAGTTGGAAATCATAATGATGCAGTAAAATCAGCAAAACCAGACACGGCCAATATGCAGTTGAGTTTCTTTCAATTAAATGATCCGGTATTAGAACAAATTCATGAAGAATTGATCATGATAGACATCAATACATTAACTCCGGTGGAGGCCTTGATGAAATTACATGAGATTAAGAAGTTGACGGGAGGGTAGGGATTTAACTTAGAGACTACTCTACTATCTTTATTTATCGTGCCCACACCTCTTGTTGGTTGAAATTTTCGTTCTTGACTAAAAAAAGACATGAAGATTATCCTTATCATAATATTTTCGCTTCTAACATCTATTAAAGTTTTTTCTCAGTTTCCCTATATACATAATGTTCAATTAATTCCCTCAAATCCCGCTAGCGCAGATAGTATTTTCATCATTTCAAAAGTAGAACTCAACACCCAAGGATATCTTTTAGAATCTAATGTTAATATAAATGGCGATATAATAAGTGTTGAAAATTGCTATAGAGAAAGTTTTTTATTCACCTCAATATATATTATCGATACGACCTATATTGGAATGCATAACGAGGGTAATTACATGGTGCTTTTCACGGCATATTTATCAAGTGCATCAAGTCCAATTTGTGATTATACAGATACGAATCAAGTTATTTTAGGATTAACCGTTGACCTTGGTGAAATCGATTTTGGTAACAAACGTAAGTTGATTCGACAAATTGATCTAACTGGTAGAGAAAGCAAAGATTTACCAAACACAATTCTGTTTAGAAAATATTCTGACGGTACTACAGATAAAGTATTTATTGTTGAGTAATTTTAATTCTCACACCTCTTGTTGGTCGAAACTTCCGTTTCCTGAAGTAGACTCAAAAAATATTCTCTCATGAAAATTCACCTCCTTCTATTTAGCATTTTAACTTTCAATGCATTCTCTCAGAGTTCAATTAGTGTTCTTGATTATAATAGTGTAGCCGCCAAATTTACCAATAGTGCAGTCCTTTTTCAAAACAACATGCAAGGTTTTCCCTCGTATGAGGTTCCAAAAAACAGTGGGTTAAATGTCATATACAGTAGCAGTTTTTGGATTGGCGCAACCGACTTGCAGGGCAATTTACATTTAGCAGCTATGAGATATTCAGGATCAGGGCAAGATTATTTTCCCGGCCCATATTCAGCAACAGATTCTTATAACGACTCGCTATTTCTGCAAAAGTATAATCAATGCATTTGGACGGTCACACGAACCGAGATTAATAACCACGTTGCAAATTATTTATCTTCAGGTTATAATCCTGTTCCTTCAATTGCGAATTGGCCCGGAAACGGAGATATTAATTTGGGTGTAGCTGCCAACTTAGCCCCCTTTATTGATATAAATTCAGATAATATCTACAATCCAATGGATGGTGATTATCCAGATGTCAGAGGTGATATTTCTTCATATATCATTCTAAACGATGATAAAGGTTTACATACACAAAGTGGTGGGATTCCCCTTGAAATTGAGCTTCACATTATGGCATCGCAATATGCTGGAAATAATTTTCTTGATACCACAACTTTTTTAAATGTGCGTGTAATTAACCGAGGGAATCAACAATTTTCTACAGTGAAATTTGGGTTGTATATGGACGCAGACATAGGAAATTACACGGACGATTACTTTGGTTGCGCGCCAAATAAAGACATGATGTATTTTTATAACGGTGATAATTTTGATAATAATGGATATGGTATAAATCCACCATCTTTGGGTGTAGTTAGTTTGTCCAAACCGATGGTAACTTGTGGATATTACAGAAGCAATTATATTTATCCATACAGTGACCCTGCAATAGATGCAGAGTATTGGAATTTCATGTCTGCCAAGTGG
>CAIUSK010000021.1 GCA_903901805.1 uncultured Flavobacteriales bacterium | reverse complement strand
AATATCTGTATTCCCACAAGAATACATCATCGATAATGACCCTGGATTTAAGGATCCAATTGGTGTTAAAGGAGGACGATTAGAATCAAATTGCCATATCATTACTGGAAATGTTTCCGCCGTTAGAAGCATTAAAAACTGCATTGAATTAGCCAATCTTGAAGTGAAAGAAATTATTCTTGAACCGATTGCTTCTTCCCATGCTGTACTGAACGAAGAGGAAAAAGAAGCGGGTGTTGTATTGGTGGATATTGGTGGAGGTACTACTGACGTGGCCATTTTCTATGAAGGCATTTTAAGACATACAGCTGTTATTCCATTTGGTGGAAATATCATTACTGACGACATTAAGCAAGGATGCCAAATCATGCGTAAATATGCTGAACAACTAAAGGTGAAATTTGGCTCTGCTTCTCCAACGGATAGTTTAGCAAATCAAGTGGTTGGAATACCAGGAATTCGTCCTGGATCTCAAAAGAGAGAGATTTCCGTTCGAACTTTAGCAATGATTATTGAAGCACGCATGTCGGAAATTATTGACTTTGTAAAATACGAGGTTCTTAATTCTGGATATGAAGATAGAATGAGTGCTGGTATTGTATTAACCGGAGGTGGTTCACAGCTAAAACATTTACCGCAGTTGGTTATGTTACGAACAGGATTGGATGCACGGATAGGATACCCAACAGAACATTTGGCAAATTCTAAAGAAATGGCAGAAAACTTAGCAAGCCCAATATACGCAACAGGGATTGGCCTTGTTTTAAATGGATTTCAAAGTTTATCAAAATACAAAGACGTTTCTGACACAAACGAAACTGATGACCTTAAAACTAAAAAGAATCCAATTGGGGGAATCAATCCAGGGCCACCAAGAGAAACTTTCTTTACAAAGATGATTAAGAAAATAGAAGACAATGTTCCCAAAATCTTTAAGGACGAAGACTAACAATTTGAACACAACAACAAAACAGAAAATATGATGGAATTTGATTTACCAAGCTCAAACTCGATTATCAAAGTAATCGGTGTAGGTGGTGGCGGCAGTAACGCTGTTAATCACATGTACAACATGGGAATTATTGGCGTAGACTTTATAGTTTGCAACACTGATCGTCAAGCATTAGATATTTCTCCAGTTCCTCAAAAGATTCAACTTGGGCCATCTTTAACAGAGGGAAGAGGTGCAGGTGCACTTCCTGAAGTGGGAATGCAAGCTGCGAATGAGAATATTGAGGAAATTCGTGAATTGTTAGGCAATAACACAAAATTAGTTTTTGTTACCGCTGGTTTAGGAGGTGGTACTGGAACAGGTGCAGCTCCAGTTATTGCTCAGGTTGCTAAAGACCTCGGTATCTTAACTGTTGGTATCGTGACAGTCCCTTTCTCTTTCGAAGGCAAGAAAAGAAGACAACAAGCAGAGGATGGACTAGAGAAAATGCGCGAAAATGTTGATACGCTATTAGTTATCAATAATGAACGCTTGCATCAATTAAGCAAAAACTGTACGATTTCTCAAGCTTTCGGCATGGCAGACGATATTTTAACGGTTGCCGCCAAAGGAATAGCTGAATTAATCTCTGTTACAGGGTATATCAACGTGGACTTCAATGATGTTAATACAGTTATGCGAAACAGTGGGCATGCCATTATGGGTAGTGCTTATGCTGAAGGTGAAGACAGAGCACTAATTGCGATCAAAACTGCATTAACTTCTCCATTGTTAAACGATAATAATATTGATGGTGCACGCTACGTTTTATTGAATATAACATTCGGCGACAAGGAATTAACCATGGATGAAATTAGCGTTATTACCGATTTCATTCAAAACGAAGCCGGTGCAAATGCTGAAGTTATCTGGGGATACGGAAACGATAATTCATTAGGTGACAAAATTAATATCACGTTAATCGCTACTGGATTTTCGATGGCTTCCACTCCCGTTCATGGGCTAGAAAAACCAGCTGAAATTAATATGATTTCATTGGAAGATGATTTGAAAAATGAAATTAATTCGCCGCTAGGTAATCCAATGGCGAGTGTTTCTTCATTATCAAGTTTCCCAACACGTGAAACAATTCAACCTTCTACACCTGTATCAAATCCAATAGCTGATTACTCTTCGGATAATACTGTAAATTCGACAGAAAACGATGAATCAATCACACGCTTTGAATTAACTATGGAGGAATCCAAGTTAGAGGAAACGAAAAGTCAGGAACCTGTTGTAAATGAAACAGCTTCTGTGGAATCTACTGCAAATGTAGAGTTTGACTGGGATGTTGCTGATAGTGTTAATGATTTTGTGTCATCTGAATCTATTACAAATAATGAACCGGTTAAATCAATCGAAACACCAGAAGTAATCAAATTTGATTTGGTTGATGAGGAAGAACAAAGCGTATCTTTTGCGAAAAGTTCTTTGTCTCCAGAAGAACAACAATCGATTGCTCAAGAAAGATTTAATCGCATTCGAACCATGACAACCAAATTGAAAAATGCTGATGGGATCAATGAATTTGAAAACGAACCAGCTTATGTGCGCCGTAACCTTCAAATTAATGACTCAAATCCAAGTACTGAAAAATCGTTTAGTAGATTTGGCTTATCTGATGACACCAATGGCAATACAACCTTGAGAGGTAATAGTTTCTTACATGATAACGTAGATTAATGACTTTTACAGAAAGAATAAATAATGATATCAAGCAAGCAATGCTTGCAAAAGATAAAGAGCGACTTGCTCCATTGCGTGACATAAAATCTAAGATTTTACTGGAAGCAACATCTGGAACAGGTAATGAGGTTTCAGATGAAATAGCTTTCAAAATTTGTATGAAACTTCACAAGCAACGTGTTGAAACATATGAATTATACATCGCGCAAGGAAGAGAGGATTTAGCTGCTGACGAACTTTTTCAAGCAAAAGTCATAGAAGCATATTTACCCCAACAAATGTCAGCTGATGAAATTCTAAAAGAAGTTCAATCTGCAATTGCAAGTACTGGCGCATCCGGCCCACAAGATATGGGTAAAGTTATGGGAGTCTTGCAACCTAAGTTAGCTGGAAAAGCTGATGGCAAAATAATCGCACAACTTGTTAAGGAAGAACTAGCTAAATAAAATTTTTTAATTTTTTTAATTAAATCCCTCTTCGGAGGGATTTTTTGTTTTTATTTAGGTTTCAATAGTTATCTTTGAATCAAATTAGTGAAGGCATGTACGGGAAAATGAAAGAATTTTTGACAGCAGAATTAACTGCCATTAAGGAGGCTGGAATATTTAAAAAAGAACGGATTATAACCACCCCACAAGGGGCAAATGTTCACGTCAGCACAGGCGAGGATGTGGTTATAATGTGTGCCAACAATTACCTTGGCTTGTCTTCTCATCCGGAAGTTATTCAGGCGGCTAAAGACACATTAGATTCTCATGGGTATGGCATGTCGTCCGTGCGGTTCATATGCGGAACACAAGATATTCATAAAACTTTAGAGAAAAAGATTGCAGATTTCTATGGCACGGAAGACACTATTTTATATGCAGCAGCCTTTGATGCCAATGGCGGTGTTTTTGAGCCTCTCTTTACAGAGGAAGACGCTATCATTTCTGACGAATTAAACCATGCCTCTATCATTGATGGAGTAAGATTATGTAAAGCACAGCGATATAGATACAAGCACTCTGACATGGCTGACCTAGAAGAACAGTTGATTAAATCTCTAAATCAAAGACACAGAATCATTGTTACAGATGGTGTTTTCTCTATGGATGGAGATATTGCTAAAATGGATAAAATCAACGAATTAGCTAAAAAATATGATGCACTAATCATGACAGATGAGTGTCACTCGGCGGGTTTCATTGGCAAAACTGGAAGAGGCGTACCAGAATATTGTGGTGTAAATGGTGAAATAGATATTATAACCGGAACATTAGGAAAAGCATTAGGTGGAGCGATGGGAGGTTATACAACTGGGAAAAAAGAAATTATTGAAATGTTGAGACAACGCTCTCGACCTTATTTGTTTTCGAATTCACTTGCGCCAGCTATCGTTGGAGCCTCCATTAAAGTTTTTGATATACTCTCTTCAACTACAGAACTT
>CAIUSK010000020.1 GCA_903901805.1 uncultured Flavobacteriales bacterium | reverse complement strand
GGTGCAATTGCATTGGGTCATCCATTGGGATGTACGGGTGCAAAACTTACTGTTCAATTATTAAATGAATTAAAAAAACGCAATCAAAAATATGGGATTGTGTCTATGTGTGTAGGAACAGGTCAAGGTGCTGCAGGTGTTATTGAAATCATTAAGTAGACGGAATGGCTGAATATTATTTTCAGTATAATTTTTATTTTACATTTTTTAACATATCTTTGGTTGAATCAACTAAACAACATGAATAAAAACCCACGTCTATTAAGTGTTTTGGCGGTATTTTTATCCTTGGGTGTTTTGTACGCGCAAAACGGATGTGATAATGCTGATTTTGAAAGCGGAACTTTTCAAAACTGGAGTGGTCTAACGGGTAGTTGTTGTGCGATTAATACGCCGAACAATGGAATTGTAAACGGTCAACACACCATTATGACAGGGCCCGGATTCGATCCTAATTCATGTGGTCAAATACCGGTGGTTGCTCCGGGAAGTACTTTTTCTGCACGGCTAGGAAATGATTTAAGTAATTATGGTGCCGAGAGACTACGTTACAATTTTACTATTACTCCAGCCAACACATTGATCATATACAAATATGCTGTTGTCTTAGAGGACCCTACTCATGGTCCAGCAGATCAACCTCGATTTGAAGCCAAATTATTAGACCAAAATGGACAGGTTATTCCTTGCACCAATTATTATGTGGCCGCTGGTCCCGGTTCTGGATTTCAAAATTGTGGTGGTATTCAATACAAACCATGGATAACCATTGGAGTTGATGTTTCGGCTTATGTTGGTCAGACAGTAACCCTTGATTTTGCAACTGGTGATTGTGGTCAGGGTGCTCATTTTGGATACGCGTATGTTGATGCTGGATGTGCTCCGTTTTTAATAGATTCAAGGTATTGTGAGGTGCAAAATGGGTTGAATATTGCTGTTTTAACAGCCCCTCCTGGTTTTCAGAGTTATTTATGGAGCAATGGGGGCACAAGTAATACTACCGTGATTGTTAATCCACAACAAGGAGAAGTTATAACGTGCCAAATTACTTCTGTAAATGGATGCGTGGCCAATCTTCAAGCAACAATGACCCCATCCGATGTTACAACATCTTATATTCCTGAATCCGCTTGTGCTGGAGACACCATTAATTTAGTAAATACAAGTGTTTATGAAAATGCCCTAGAAGATAGTGTTTCTTGGACGTCATCAGACGGGTATTCATCAAACACAACAGATTTTAGTCATATTTATACCACACCGGGTAGTTATCAAGTTGAATTGTTCGTGCAGTCTGATGCCGGTTGTAGGGATTCTGTTACTCAAAATATAACGGTTTACGAAAATCCGGTTTCGAGTATTCAATTATCTGATATCTGTTTAGGCGATCAGGCTCAAATTGCATCAACAGCAACGATTTCCAATAATTCACCCTTAACAAGTACTTGGACAATTGAAGGAAATACATTAACAGGTAGCCCAATAACATATGATTTTTCGGGTGTTGACACGGTGTTGATTACGCTGGTTTCGCAATCTCAAAACAATTGCTCAGATACCGTTCAGCAACAAATTATTATTTATGATAACCCAATAGCTGATTTTACGTTTGTTGAGCAATGTGCAGATGTTCCGGTAGATTTCACCAATACTTCAACCTTGAATGCTCCACAAAATATTTATTCTTGGGTTTATAATTCTAATGAGGTTGCAACCACTGCTGATTATTCTAGCCTGTTTTCCAACGCAGGAAATAATGCAATAACCTTGATTGTTCAGGATGTTTATCCAACTGTTACTTGCGATGACACAAGCACTCAGTCGTTCTTTGTTCATGATTTACCTGCTATACAATACAGTGGAGACACCACTCAATGTGAAGATTTAAGTTTTGTATTTGATAATCAAACTACGGTTTCAACCAATGAAACCTTAACATTTGATTGGTCTATAAGTGGTGCTACTATTGCAACAACAGAAGACTTGACTTACACAATAAACGATGCTGGAATTTATCCAATAACGTTAACGGCAACGTCAAGTTTTGGATGTGAAACAGACTCAATCTTTGATATGTATATTTATCCTACACCACCAGAACCAATTTTAGCAGTTTCAACACCGATATGTCCTGGTGATCCGGTTACTTTTGAAGCTGTTGGAATTCCAAACTCAACCATCGTTTGGACTGGACCAAATAATTTTAATTCTACTGATTTTGTATTTGCAACCGCAATTGAAATCGCGGGAATGGGCTACTATACCGCTTCTATTACTTCCGAATATGGATGTGTTTCCGATACGAGCAATATTTATGCTTCCATTTTATATATCAATGGGTTTGATGACTTCGAGTTCCCAAATGTTATTACAGCTGATGGAGATGGAGTGAATGATGTGTTGGATTTGCAAACGTATTTTAAAACCTGTGAAGAGTATACCTTATATATTTTAAATCGTTGGGGAAATATTGTGTTTACTCAAACAATTGATTCTACGCCATTTAGTGGATATACACAGGAAGGAAAGGAGTTGGAAGAAGGAGTGTATTTTTACAAATTAGTAGTTCGTGATGTGGCAGAAGATAAATCTGTTAAATCTGGTTTCATACACGTTGTTAAGTAAACAAATCTATTTTTTTCTTGTTTGATTTACTGGTAGTATGAGTAATTCAAAAAAAGCTATTGTTGTTGGTTCTGGTATTGCTGGTATTGCATCGGCTCTCCGGCTTCGCTCCAAGGGATATGCTGTTTCGGTTTTTGAGGCAAACTCCTATCCAGGAGGCAAACTATCCTTAAATCAATTGGGCAAATATCGTTTTGATGCAGGACCCTCGCTCTTCACAATGCCTCATTATGTGGACGAATTATTTCAATTATTTGATAAAAACCCATCGGACTATTTTCAATATGTAACCAATGATATTGCATGCCACTATTTCTTTCCGGACGGCACTTTTCTACCATTCTTTGCTGATACCAAAAAAACGGTTGAAATAGTTGAGAAAACGCTCAATATTACTGGTACGCCTCTTCTAAATCATTTTAAGAAGAGCGAATATATTTACGACAAAACTCACTCTGTTTTTTTGGAAAGTTCATTACATGCCACAAAAACGTATTTTTCTAAGAATATATTTTCATCCATTCTGGCACTTCCGTTCTTGGATATTTTTAAAACCATGAACCAAAGTAATGAATCTGGTTTAAACCATCCAAAATTAGTTCAAATCTTCAATCGATATGCCACATACAATGGTTCAAATCCTTATCAAGCACCAGGTATTTTAAACATTATTCCGCACCTAGAACATGGAATAGGCTCGTTTTTTCCTGCTAAAGGAATGCGTTCAATAACAACTAGTTTGGTTAAATTGGCTGAAGAAATGGGTGTGGAGTTTATTTTAAACTCAAAAGTTTCAGAAATTTTAGTGGAAGATAAAAAAGTGAGCGGGGTAAAAGTACAAGACACAATCCATAAAGCAGATGTTGTTTTTTGCAATTCAGACATCAAACCGGCATATAGTAATTTACTGAAAAAATTACCAAAACCTCAAAGTACATTGGCTCAAGAGCCGTCAAGTTCGGCAATGATCTTCTATTGGGGAATCAAAAAATCGTTTCCTCAATTGGATTTACATAATATCTTTTTTTCATCAGATTATAAAAAGGAATTTGAAACTATTTTTAAGCAATCAACGGTCTGCGATGACCCAACTGTGTATGTGCATGTTTCTTCAAAAGTTGTGAAAGAGGATGCACCTGATGGGTGTGAAAACTGGTTTGTGATGGTCAATGTTCCTTATAATTCCGGTCAAGACTGGGAACACCTCAGAAGCGTTATACGTGCTAACATCTTGAAAAAACTTACTATTCTTTTGGGCGAAGAGATTGGAGCCCTGATAGAGGAAGAAGATTACTTAGACCCTATTCGAATTGAACAACGGACATCTAGTTTTGGTGGTGCCTTATATGGCGCATCTTCCAATGATCGTATGGCGGCGTTTTTCCGCCATCCCAATTTTTCAAAAATTAAAGGGTTATATTTTGTCGGTGGCAGCGTTCATCCCGGAGGTGGAATACCGCTCTGTCTGTTGTCTGCGAAAATTGCAAGCGGGTTTGTGAAATAAAATTTTCCTTCCAATAAAACCCTGTCTTTGACGTTCTTTCTCTAGTTAATTTCCCTATTTTTGTCGCACTAAAAACAATTTGAAAAGGCTTTATTTATTTAGCATTAGGGCATTCACAGGTCCATTTATTGTAACATTGATTATTTCAATGGTGATGCTCATTATGCAGTTTTTTTGGTTGTATATTGATGATTTAATAGGTAAAGGAATTGAACTCCCCATAATTTTAGAATTACTATTTTATGTTTCTGCCAGTTTAATCCCATTAGCACTGCCCTTAGCAATTTTACTTTCTTCCATTATGACCATTGGAAACATGGCTGAGAATAATGAGCTAAACGCTTTAAAATCGGCGGGAATGTCTCTTTTCAAGATACTAAGACCGCTCACGTTTATTGTTGTTATCATAACAGTAGCCACATTTTATTTTGCGAATTATGTTATTCCAATTGCCAATCTTAAATGGCATTCCTTGATTTTCGATATACAAAACACGAAGATATCAGCTTTAATAACCCCTGGGGTTTATAGCAAAGGAATTGAAGGATATGCTATTAAAGTAGATTCAGGAAAGGATAGTTATTTTGAAGGAATTATTATTCATGACCATACCCAACCCAAAGAATTAAAAACAATTCGGGCAAAAAAGGGAAATTTATATAAGTCAGTGAATGGAAAATACCTCTTCTTTGAGTTGCAAAACGGCTTCATTATGGAGGAACTGGAAATAGAAAGCCCTGTATTTATGCCAGGAGGAACTATTCAGCCCAATAGTCGAAATAGTCGCCCCAGTAGAAGAGCTACCTTCACGAAGGCAACTTATAAAATGGATTTGACAGGTTTTGATTTGAATCGGTCTGATGAAAAAACATTTGCTGATAAACACGAAATGCTGAATGTTTTTCAAATTTCTCATGCGGTTGATTCTGTGTCCCTAAGGGCTCAACAAGTGATGCGAACTTTTTTGTTAACGATGAAAAACGAATATGCTTTCTTTAACAATAAAACTACGGCAATTAGCACCTTTAACACAACAGGAATTAAAAGTCCAAAGGCCCCAGCCAAAGCAATTGTTTTTAAAGATCTCAGCAATACAGAGAAACAAAAGGCAATTTCTATGGCGCAAACCAAATTGAGAAGGAAAAAGCAATCATTGCAAAATCAAGCAGAATTTTTCAAAGCAATGGAAAAAGATTTGGATAGTTATTGGATTGAATTTCATCGAAAATTTGCATTGACCTATGCCATTTTGGTCTTGTTTTTCATTGGTGCTCCTTTGGGTGCAATCGTGCGAAGGGGAGGTTTTGGCGCTCCTGTTGTTATAGCGGCACTCCTTTTTATGATTTATTTTGTGCTGATTTCAATCGGTGAAAACTTAGCGAAAACAGATGTTGTGTCTCCCTTTGTTGGCATGTGGTTTGCGGGAATTGTTTTAACGCCGGTGGCTGTTTTATTCACCTGGGCAGCATCCAATGACATCGATTTAATTGAAAAGTTAAGTTTGTGGGGTAGAATTAAGGGGTTTAAAAATGTTATCCGCAAAAAGTGAGAATACTTCAATTATGTAATAAAGCACCTTTTCCCGCCAATGATGGGAGTAGTATTGCTATTTACAACATGGCAGTTGGCTTGCATAAAAATGGTGTGGACCTAGATTTGATGACGCTTAACACGAAAAAACATTTCAAATCAGATAAAAATATCCCAAAAGCTTTTTTTGAAGATACCCATTATTCATCGGTTTATAAAAACACAAATCCTACTCTTTTTGGATTAATTACCAATCTGTTTTCATCCAAGTCTTATTTTGAAACACGCTTTTATTTTCATGAATTTGAACAGAAATTGATAAAGAAATTACAAGCGAATTCGTATGACATTATTCAATTGGAAGGATTTTTTATGTCATCATATATTCCTGTTATTCGGCAATATTCAACGGCTAAAATTGTTTTACGGGCACATAATATCGAACACATTATTTGGGAAAGACACAACAAATCAGTTACAAATCCAATCAAAAAAGCATATCTAACGCTTCAAACCACACGCCTAAAAAAACAAGAATTAACTGCATTTCAACAAGTGGATTATATTGTACCTATAACACCGATAGACGAAAAGATACTGGCGCAATGGGTAGATAAATCGAAAATGCAAACCGTATTAACAGGAGTAGATTTAACAGAATACCAACTAGGAAATGATCCGTTGTATGAAACAAAAAGTGTTTTTTGTTTTGGTTCTATGGATTGGTTACCAAATCAACAGGCAGTTGAATGGTTTTTGGAAAGGTGCTGGCCACTTGTTTTAGACAAAATACCCTCGTGTAAATTCATAATTGCTGGTCGAAATATACCGGATTCATTTAAGCAAATGGCGTCCAAACAAATTCATGTTTTGGAAAATGTCCCCACCAGTAATGAGATTTATAGTCGATACAATGTTATGGTCGTTCCGCTGCAATCTGGAAGTGGCTTACGCATAAAAATTGTGGAAGGATTGAGTTTTGGAAAAGCAATAGTTAGCACACCGATTGGGTGTGAAGGTATAGACGTACAAAATAACCGCGATTTACTCATTGCTGAAACACCGGAAAAATTCGCAGATGCGGTAATAGAATTAGTAGAAAATAATGAGATAAGAAATTCTATTGAATTGAATGCTAAGTCATTTGCCAAGGAATACCTCGACAACACAAAATTAACTGCTACCTTAGTGCGATTTTATAATTCGATTTTATCATAAGTGCTTGACAAGGGTCTATATCTCATTGGTTTGATTTCATTTCTTGGAATTGCACAGACCTACATTTTATACCCGCTTAGTTTATTTCTTTTTGGTAAAAAAAGACAGGCAAAACCAGCGCTCTCCACCAATTTTGACATTGCAGTAGTTATAGCTGCTTATAATGAAGAAAATGTTATTGAAAAAAAAATACAAAGTGTTTTAGCAACGTCCTATCCACTGGATAAACTCGTTATTTATGTTGGGTCAGATGCTTCAACTGATCGAACCAATGAAATTGTTGCAAATTTTGGTGCTCAATATCCAAATGTGCAGTTAAAGATTTTTCAAGGTAGAACAGGTAAGGCAGGAATCATCAATTCAATTATTGAACAATGCAAAGAGGAGTTGCTTATACTAACCGATGCCAATGTTTTTTTTACTCCTTCTACTATTCCAAATCTCGTTCGGCATTTCTCGGAAAAAGAAACCCATCAAGTATGTGCCAACATTTTAAAAATATCGGATAGAAACGAAAACATTCAAGCCCTTGAAAAAGGGTATTTATTAGTGGAAAATCAGATTAAACTGCGCGAAAGTGCAAGCTGGGGATTTGTGATGGGCGCGGAGGGAGGTTGTTACGCTATCAGAAGACAGGCATACACGCCGATTCCACCTAATTTTTTCATGGATGATTTTTTTGTTACCATGAGCGTCATTGCAAATAAAGGCTGTGTGATTTTCGATGCGGAGGCAATTTGTTATGAAGATCTTCCAACAGAATCGACTGAGGAGTTTAAACGAAAAATTCGCATTTCAATAGGTAACTTCCAAAATTTAGTAGCATTTAAAAAACTGCTTTGGCCTTTTTGGTCAGCCATTGCATATTCTTTTATCTCCCATAAAATTTTAAGGTGGCTAACCCCATTTTTTTTAATTCTCTTATTTTTAGTTTCCTTCCTACTTAGTTTCGATAGCTTCTTTTTTCAGGTATTGGCCCTTGTTCAATGTGTGTTATTTCTAAGTCCATTGGCAATACCTTATTTAAAATGGATGAAACCAGCTTTATTTGTTGCTCATTTTTATAATATGAACCTTGCCTTACTCATTGGCTTTTTTCGATATTTGAAAGGCGTTAAATCAAGTGTTTGGCAACCTACTCCGCGTTCTAAGAATTAGTCTTTTTGGTTGGCTTTCCCGTTAAGTACACTCCAACGAAAATCAGTAACATATAAATTATTTTCTCCAGGGTAATGGTTGCTGTATAATCTGGTGCAAGGTTTAGATACAAAAACAAATAAGCAAAACCGATTACCATCATGGGTTGAAAATAAATGTATGAACTGGAAACGGAAGGACTTAAGTGTTTTAATCCAAACATCGTTAGCAAATATGTAAGAAACGTAACTCCAACGACTACATAACAAATTTTCATCCAAATATCAGCTGGAATAACGGTAAAATCAGTTACAACTAACTCTGAAATAACAGGGGGGTAAAGCAATAAAAAGGCTAGCCCAATTGTGAACACCCAGGTAATCACCAAAAGAGGACTGTATTTTTTCATAAGGGGTTTTGCGAGCACCAAATAGACGGCATAGCTTAGTGAATTAATCAATAAAAATAAATCGCCTAAACTTGTTTCTGAAACAGATCGAACACCGGTTAAAGTAAGTAAAATGGCACCAATTGCCCCAATAGCAATTCCAGCAAGGTGTATGGCGGTGATTTTTTCTCTCAAAAGAAACGCGGATAAAATAATCACCATTATTGGATTAAAAGCCATGATTATACCTGAATTCACGGATGAAGATAAATTGAGTCCGTGAAAAAAGAAAAGCTGATTTATTGTTACACCAAATAATCCACATCCCACCAGTCGAAACCAGTCTTTTCGCTCTATTTTATTGGATTTAATGAAAAACAAGAGTAACCAAAAGAGTAAAGTTGCACCCAGCACACGAAAAAAAATAAACACAGATGGAGTTAAATAGGTGGGCATTACTCCTTTCGCCAAAACATGACTCGCGCCGTAGAGCGTATTTACCAAAAACAATGCGGCATGTGCCCAAATATTTCCTTTGTTTTTACCTGTCATTAGAAGAAATTCCACCTAGTTTTGAGGGATGTTTGTCTGTATTCGTCTAATTTTTCGGTAACTCCTTTTGTCAAGAACTTCTTTTTGAGCTTTACTGTTCCTTTACCTTGTTTGTAATCCATTTCATCACCAAAAATGGGTATAAGCGCCCAAAAATGAATGGTTTTATCCGCCAATTCAATGGGGGTTAATTCATCCTCCAAAAAGATAGGATTGCTGATAAATAAATGATCTTGTCTGATAGTGGTTGATAATTGTTTACCGTATTTTGTGCAATTGTAGGTGTGACCATCGCCAAGCCAGGTGTTATTATTTATCGTATATGTTGTAATCCGATTTAACCATTCAAAAAGCCATCTAATTTCGGGGTTTTCAGGATCTGTCAAATCCCAATATTCGGGAATACAAAAATACAATTGACCGAATTCAAAACCGTTAAGTTTTTCTGGAACGGACATTTGATAGACGTGAAATGAGCTTGTAATTAAAACTTTTATTCCTTTTTCCTTCGTAAAATCAATAAGAAAAAAGAGCTCATCCTCAAAAGTTATTGGTGTAATTTGATTGTTTGGAAAACGGCTTGTCAGAATCTGTTCAAATGAATTCATTTGCAAAAGTAGTTTAATATCCTTGAGTTATAAAACGTATGTAAAAACAAAAACAAATGTCAAATATGCCTAAAAGCATTAGCATCTTAAGACACGGTTAAATTCAATTAATCCCTCTAAAACGTACATTTACAACATTATTATAAATGGAACCAAATGAATAATTGATTCCCATTGTCAGGAAGTAGTTAAAAGCTGATTTTAATTGTATTTGACCTGTTATTACTTCAGTAGAGGTAACGTCCTCTAACTTCAGAAAATATTGATCGCGCAAAATAGAATAACTACCGTAAATAGATAAATTCAATCCTTTTAAGATATTCCATGTAATTGAAGGAGAAAAGTTTAAATTATAAAAATTTTCGTTATCGTACAAGTGTTTGAATCCTAATCCCATACCAATATTTCCCCAATTTTTAACAAGTTGGTAGCGGGCAGTGAAACTCTGAGAGAGAAATAAATCTGACAAGCGATTCCGATAAGTCAAATCGACATAATGTGCTTGACTAAATCCAAGTTGATAATTGAAGCGAAATTGTTTTTTCATGGCTTCTGAGTAAGGGAAAATATTATATTCAACAGTAGGTGCTACAATAAAGTTTGATTTAAGATTCGAAACTGTTTCTGAATAAATTCCTGAATTGTATCCAATCGCCCAATGCTTACCCAATGAAATAGCATCCTGACTATAGATTCCGTATGATAAAATACTATATTTAAGAGGCTCCATCCCTTCTAGTTTGTAAATCGAACGGTTATTGTTGTACCAGAAGCCGGCTTCAAAAAGATTTTTCTCTGACGTTCTGTTTGCCGAAAAGTTAGCGCCAAGGGATAAATTGTTCATATACTCCTGCCCATTACCAAAAATGTTTGCATTAACATTAAAAATCCAGAGATTCCATTTGTCCCGAATCGAATCAGCTGGTTGTTGATTATTCATTCCAGTAATTTCATAGTGTATTTGGGACGCCAATGGACTATGAATGAGATAGTGTAATGATCCTTTATTCAGTGCAGATAACAAACCCTCCCGAATATCATTTTGAGACATATTTGGAGTAGAATTAAACTTTTCTTTAACGGTTATTCCTTCATACATATTCTTACCAGTAAATTCTAGTCCGTATTCAGAGCCCCCACTTCCTGTATTGATCGTGCGAAAAAGAATAGTGAAATCTGCCAAACGTTGATCTCTTACAAAAACAAGGTGACTAATTTCATTTTTATAAAATTCTATGTCGCAGAAGTCACAGATCAAGAAAACTTTAGGAACACTCGAATTCTCCTTTTTGAAGTTGCTTGAGTCTGCCAGTATGTTTATTGTTTTATCAACAGTAGGATTGATGGTGTCTTTGTTGTTTTCCTTTTCGGTGAAATTTGAATTTGGAATTGTTTGGGCATAGCTAATTTCACTAATAAAAAGCCCCAACAGAAACACTGCTATTTTTATGATTTGCATAATTACATTTGGTTCAAAGGTAAACAAATAAGGCAATAACCATGTATCGAATGAGTTTACCTAATACCATGTAAATTGCCACAGGCAGGAGTTTAACCCTCATAAATCCAAGAATAACTAATAATGGATCTCCAATAATCGGAACCCAACTCAGCAGGGCGCACAAACTTCCGTATTTCGTGACATGTTGTTTGAGTTTATTTTGTTTTTTTTCTGCTGCTTCACTTTTCTTCAACCAAAGGAATTTACCGAATTTCCCCAAATAATAATTGGTTAATCCTCCAAGACTATTTCCAATGGTTGCCACAATTACAGAAATGACGGGATCATACCCTGAAGCAATTGCTGCTGCCAATCCTAATTCGGAGGCAAAGGGAAGAATCGTTGCTGATAAAAAGCAACTGGCAAACAGGGAGAGGTAAATCCAATTATCCATAAATAAAAAAGGCCGGAAAAACCGGCCTTAAAAATGGTAAATGCTTATTAGTTTTTAATTACTTTTTTAGTAACGATTGAACCATTTACTTCAAGTGTTACATAGTATATTCCAGCAACTAAATTCGCAGTTTGGATGTTAGCTGAGTTTGTTCCCGTTGCTAAATTATTCAAAGTTGAAATTGAAAGAATTTTACCAGATAAGTCTGAAAGTTTGATTGTTGCATTCGAGCTCGCTGCTAAATCAAATGAAACGGTTACATCTGAAGAAGCTGGATTAGGGTAAATTGAAACTGAATTGAAGTCTTCATTTTGCTCTGCTATATTCAGCGTTGGATCAAAGTTTAATGAAATATAAGGAGCCGTTGACCAGCCTACAAAATAGTTGACAGCACT
>CAIUSK010000019.1 GCA_903901805.1 uncultured Flavobacteriales bacterium | reverse complement strand
CTCCGGTAAATAAATCAATGGCTGGATACATGCAACCCATAAATCCAAATGCTATAAATATGTAAGGTAAAAATCCGCCTGCTAATTTCCCGATCATTTCTTTATCGGAAGCGATGTTTTTATATACTGGAATCAATGGTTTTAGTTGGGTTCCGTCAATTTGCATTTCTTGATAACGTTGTTGCTGTGTTTTATTTTCCAAATACTGCATGTACCCTTTGGCTCGTTCCTCCATGCCCATTTCAGTTCCTTTGAAATACCACAAAATAGTTGCGGGCGTTTTTTTACTGAATTTATCCTTCAACAAAGCATCTTCCATCACACCTAGATCCAAACTGTCTTTTTGTAAATCTTTTTGCAAGGATGCCTCATCCGGATAATAACTAATTTTTTTCTTTCCAAAAGATGCTGGAATTGCGGCTAATTCCTTTCCGACAAAGCAATTTTTGTTTCCAATAATTCCAATTCTTAGTTCCTTGGCTGACGCCTCCTTTTCAACACTGGACATGATGCCAACGGATACATTCAATATAACAGGAATTAATAAAACGGGAATTACAATCATCATGAGTATTGTTCTTCGATCGCGCAATGTTTCCTTAAGTTCTTTTTTGAAAATGGTAAAAATCATGTTTGGTGTTTTTATGAATTTCTAATTATTCGAATAAATTCAGCTGTCAAATTTGTTTCTTGCATATTTGCTCTGAATGCGTCCATCGTCCCTTGAAATAGCAATTTACCTTTATTGATGATGGCTAAATCGTCACATAACAAATCAACTTCGCTCATGATATGACTCGAAAAAATCACTGTTTTACCTTGAATTTTGCATTCTTTGATGAGTTCGATGATATTTTCGGCAGTGATTACATCCAATCCACTAGTAGGTTCGTCAAAAATCACTACTTCCGGATCATGTATCATGGTGCGACATATAGAAACTTTCTGTTTCATGCCGGTACTTAATTTCGCAATCCGTTTGTTTTGAAAATCGTGCATGTCCAATAAATCATACAATTTTTCTTTTCGGATCGCTTGATCAGCTTTTGAAACCCCATACAAATCTCCAAAATAAGTGATCAGTTCGTTGGGGGTTAATCGACCATACAACCCTGTTGATCCCGTTAAAAAACCAATTTTTTTACGCACCAATTCTGATTCTTTAACCGAATCATGCCCGCAAATTGAAATGGTACCTGAAGTTGGGTTGAAAATCGTTGCCAACATTCTAAGCGTGGTAGTTTTACCCGCCCCATTGGGTCCAAGAAGTGAAAACACCTTTCCGGGTTGGCACGTAAACGAAATGGAGTCAACAGCAACAGAAACGGTATCTGTAGTTTGAATTTCAGCTTTTTGCTGCTTACTTAAGGGAAACTCTTTACGAAGGTCTTTAACTTCAATCATATAAGTTCAAAATTGAATGGGTGGTTTAGCTTAATCGTACGATTAATTTTAGATTAATTCGTCGTTGTGTTAAATAATTTGGAACGGAAAAATAAACGCCGTTCACATCTTGTATCCACTGTTTGGACATCACATTTTTGATGCCCAACAGATTAAATATTTCAAGGCTAATTTTAGCATCCGAAAAATGTTTTTTTAACTTATTTGTTTTCTTTCCTTCTCCATATAATAGGTCATACGACATTCCCAAATCTACTCTAAAATAGGATTTTAAACGAAGCGTGTCTTTGTATCGTTCATTGTCTGGTGGGCCATAAGGAAGTCCTGTTCCAAACTGTAAGCCCATTTGTACGCTGAAGCGCTCAAAACCCGGCATGCGATCTTGCACCATGGCTCCAATAGTCAATAATTGATCAGTCGGACGTGGAATGAATCCAGGATAAATGGTGGCAGAATCAACTACCACTTGATCTTCTGAATAGCCAAATAATATTTTTTCACCTGCAGCATTATAAAATTCTTTATAAGAATCACCCGCTATGTCTTCTTTTACAGACATTAACCCAATCTTAAAAAATGATTCAATTCCATTTACAAATTCGCCGTGCACATTCATATCAATTCCATAAGCGATAGCTTTGGCGTCATTGGTTGCGTAATATCTGGTGCGTACGTTATCTATTTCGTATGGGTTAATATCCCACATATATTTATAAAAGGCTTCTGCCGTAAATTTAAAGGGTGTGTTCCGTTGCCACATCTGGAAAAAATATTCAGTGCCCAAAACAGCGTGAAATGATTTCTGAGCTTTAACATTTAAATTTACAGTGCCATCAAATCGTCTGAACTCTCTATAAAATGGGGGCTGATAGTATAATCCGGTGGAGAACTTATAACTCATATTTCTGCGTACAACAGCATTTTTCAAGGCCATGTATGAACGCGGAAAATACTGAATGGATGCACGTGGAGTAATATAAAACTCATTATTTAGTGTGGTATATCCAGTTCTAGTTCCAATTGCAATGGCAAGTCTGGTGGCAGATTCAGCAATAGTATCTGTTAATGTGGTTTTTATCTCTTGGTTGTTAATCCGTACTTTTTTTGTCGCCGAAGCAATGTAGTTTTTGATTCCTTTCGATTGTAGAAAGTTCCATTGTAAATAACCGGTATATCGCTGTCCAGTTAAATTATTAGCTCCCTTTATGGTTTCGAAAAGTTCTACTTGGTTGGGAGTAGCTTGAGGTAAACTATAACCGGCCGAATCGATCATCTTCCATTCACTCAACACATCATCGAATTGATCCAATTGAAAATTAATTCCCCATTTTAGCGTGTTTTCTAATTTCCTCAACCCCATTTTATGCGGATTGAATTGATGTTCGCCGTCATGGTAAAGATTTAATATTGTTGCATTAAGTCGGTTGCGTGCATGATTCAAGAAGGTCCCAACGCCAAGAACTGCAATTGAATCTCCGTACTCTTCTTTGGATGGGTCATTTTCTAATTGGTTAATATAGTATTGACCTTGAATATCAAAATACTCGCGTTCATCCGTATTAAAAGCAGTAGCGTAAAAATCTAAATTGGTATTTTTTGTTGGTTGATATTTGAGTGATGTACCTCCCATCATCGTTTGAAAACTGGTACGTTCTTGTCCATCAAAATAAATCATAAACGTATAGGCTTCATTGGCCACACCAAAATCGGTTTGCTGAGTCTGTGGGCTAAAGCGATACTGGTTAGTTGAAAAATGTCCTAAAACGGACCAGGTTAGCTTTTTGGAAAGAGCGTAATTCACTAAAAATTGGCCATCTGCAAAAACGGGATTATAATCTCCTTGAGCAGGAAGCGTATTCAATAAATAGGCATTGGAACGATAGCGTGCACCCACTAAATAATTAAATTTTTTCGAGATTTCTTGTTCAACGTGCGCTTCAGCACCAAGCAAGGAAGCCACTCCAGATGCTTTAAAGGTGGTTGGTTTTTTGTATTTGATATCAAGCACGGAACTCAATTTGTCTCCATATTGTGCTTCAAATCCGCCACCCGAAAATCGAACTTCATCTACTAATGCTGAATGTATAAAACTCATTCCCTCTTGCTGACCACTTCTCGTTAGAAACGGGCGAT
>CAIUSK010000018.1 GCA_903901805.1 uncultured Flavobacteriales bacterium | reverse complement strand
GAAGCGCCAAAACAACTGATGTTCCTGCCATTATAATTGGAAGTGATACTCGTCAGTGCTGATAATGCGGTTGGTTGGGTGATCGTGTAGGTTGCTGTTGCTGTGCAGGTGTTGACGTCTGAAACAATAACCGTGTAGTTCCCTGGAGCAAGGTTTGTAATTGAAGGCCCGGCCAAGTTTCCGGGTGTCCATTGGTATTGGTATACCGGTGTTCCAGATGAGGCACTAACATAAATTTTTCCGTTGGCAGCATTGAAACAGGTCACATGCTTTAACGAATCCAAATTCAAAATCGGATTGGGATGAATGACGACCGCTAACGATGTATCAAGTGAACAATTTAATCCAGGAAAAGTAATATGAACATTATATTGTCCTGAATTAGCAACCTGGGAATTAGTAATTGTTTGCGTATTACCATTTGTAGAAAACAATAAAGGCCCTGTCCATGCATAATTTGCCGCAGCAGAAAACGATGCAGTTAAAACTAAACTTTCTCCAACACAAACGGGGGGATTAAATCCAATAGTTGGCGGCGGACAGCCCGAAACATCTATCAATAGTACATTACTCGCTTCAGAAGGACAACCATTTGCATCATAAGTATCAGATGCTCCACCATTGTTATACGAATTACCTGAAATATTACCTGTTCCATAAATATATGCCACATGAGACAAGGTTGAATCACATTGGAACATCAAACAATCATTGATAACTTGTACTCTAAATTTCACAACTGTACTGTCTGCACCAGTCGAACTGGCGGGAACTTGTCCTCCCGCTAAATTATTTGCGCCTGTTCCAATTCTGAATTTCAATGTTTTGTTTACTGCGTTATATTCAGCTTGATCGTCACCTGTCAAATCCGTTTTAACTCCGTTATTTAAACCAAAAGTATATGAAATCGAATTCGGAATATAAACAGTTCTAGGATCTAAAGTATCCACCATAAAGGTGTTTAATGATAAATCTGAACCAATGTTTTTTCCTACAAGCGTATATTCCAAAATATCGCCTGGAGCGACTAAGCCGCCATTCAAATCATTAATGCGTACATCTGCGCGTAAATCGGGCTCATAAATATCAATTGCTGAAGTAAAAGCTCTGGCTAAAATATTCTCAGAACTTGTAGTTACACGAATTGTTGCCGATGTGGCATTATTTCCTATGAAATTAAACGCTGAATTATTGGGTAGAAAAATACTCGCGTCATATCCCAGCGAATTATTTAAACTAGGAATTCGAAAAGGCGTCAGTACTGCTCCATAGGATATCGTTGAATTGAAAAAATCGGTCGTATTATGCATCGCATCTGAGACATTTACAAAAGTACCTGCGCCATTGAACTGCAATTGATCTCCTGTTGAACCACGATCTCCTTCAAAAGCAATAACTCCCAATTCAAAACCAACAGGGCCGCTGGGTGGGGTTGCAAAACCTGAAATTGGTATATCTAAAGAACTTCCTGCGCTAACATTCCCAAAGCCATCAAAGACGGTT
>CAIUSK010000017.1 GCA_903901805.1 uncultured Flavobacteriales bacterium | reverse complement strand
GGATTTGCAATTCGCTATGCACTAAAATAAGAAGGTGTATTATCCTGGAGCCCAAGGCTGGATTGAAAAGTACTGCGATTTAATCGAAAAAAAAGAGATTGACATTTTTAATCAACCAACGGAATCAGTTGATTTAATTTCGTTGAGTCGAAGCACAGGTTTATTGTTTGGTATTCCACTAGAACAATTATTTTTTCCAGCATCCAAAACGCAGAATTGGACGAATCACGACCGCTTAAAATCTGTTTTTTTTGAAACATTGGTTTGGGTACACCTAAAACACACTAAGAATAGTTGGAACAAGAATCAATTTATTGAGGATTTAGCAAACTACTATTCATCGGTTAAGCCAAAAAATTCATTCGATTTCCTTTCTTTTTTTAAAAAGGAATCTGCCATTCACTCCATAGAGTTGGTAATTGATGAACGGTTTGAGTTAGATAAACGATTGATAGAAACACGTATCTGGTTAAATACCCTCAGTAATGCTTTTGTTTTTCTCGATGTAATTTTGTTCCAAGAATTTCTTCAAACAAAAAAGGTTCGTCCCCTTCAAGTATTGACAGAAAAGGCCATGAAAAGTTTTATTGGTGCTGCTCATTCAGATACCGAATTGAGTGAATCTGAGGAAAAATTGTTTGCGTATTTTTTAGCCAGTGCACGTCTAGATGATGAAACATATGAAAAGTTAGAATATTTATTCAAAAACCCAATTTATAACCCAGACCTAGAATTTATTGAAATTGAGTCAGTAGAATTCAAGCTTTACATCATGTATTTTTGTGCTTTTATTATTTCTTGTAACCGGGAAATCCAGGAGGAAGAGCGTTCTTTTTTGGTTCGATTGGCCCATCAAATTTCCCTTTCTGAAGATGAGGTAGATCTAGCATTAACGTTTAACACGGCATTCATTTTAGATCATGCAAAAGAAATTCCATTTATAGGAAGTTCGTCCGTCGATATTTTATTTACAAATTTATCAAAACGTTGGGGTAAAATCCTACTGCGCAATAAGGATAAGTTAGTTTTGGAAATTCAACAAAGCAAGGAGTTAATGATATTATTGGGAAAATCAACCAAACGAGAGTTAACTAAGCGGGAAAAAGAGCAGGTAAAAATGCAATTGATGGACATCATGAAATCCATGCCTTCGCTTGCTATTTTTTTAATACCTGGTGGAAGTTTGTTGCTTCCCATTTTCCTAAAAATCATACCCAGTTTAATGCCTTCTGCTTTTCGAGATAACGAAGTCTGAAAACTCGTCCAAAAGGTTGAAATGTTGTTGATAATTCCACACTAAAGACCTTTGTTTGTCTTGACTTCCCGCGCCTTGTTTCTTACCTTTGTAGGTATTCATTTTTTAATAAAAAGAAAGCAAAAGTTATGAGCGAAGAGGAAATAGATAGAAGTAATTATTCAGCAGACAATATTCAGGTATTAGAAGGCTTGGAGGCAGTTCGAAAACGACCTGCTATGTATATTGGAGATACTGGAATCAAAGGGTTACACCATCTTGTATACGAGGTAGTTGACAACTCCATTGATGAGGCACTTGCGGGTCATTGTAATACAATTAATGTAAGTATTAATGAGGATAACTCTGTAACGGTTAAAGATAATGGTCGCGGAATCCCAACTGCGATGCATACAAAAGAGAAAAAATCGGCATTGGAAGTTGTAATGACTGTTCTACATGCTGGAGGTAAGTTTGATAAAGATACATACAAGGTTTCTGGTGGTTTACACGGAGTTGGTGTGTCTTGTGTTAATGCGCTTTCTATTGCGCTGAAAGTTACTGTTCGACGAGAAGGAAAGATATTTCAACAGGAATATAGTATTGGTAAGCCGTTATATGACGTTAAGGTTATTGGGGAATCCACTGAAACGGGAACTGAAGTAACATTCAAGCCGGATGGATCTATCTTTGAATTTACAGAATATAACTTCGATACTTTAGCAGCGCGTATGCGTGAGTTGGCATTCTTGAATAAAGGAATTACTATCACACTTACTGATTTACGTGTTCAGGATGAGAATGAAGATTCGCCAACAACAACTTATCATTCGGAAGGAGGATTGAAGGAATTTGCTCAATACTTAGACCGTAATCGGGAGGCATTGATTTCAGATGTAATTTATTTTGAAGGCGAAAGAGAGAATATCCCAGTGGAAGTTGCATTGACGTATAATACTTCATATACTGAAAATATTCAAGCATATGTAAATAACATCAATACCCACGAAGGAGGGACTCATTTATCCGGGTTTCGTCGTGGATTGACTAGTACGCTGAAAAAGTACGCTACAGATTCAGGTATTTTGGCTCGAGAAAAAATTGAAATTGATGGTGATGATTTCCGGGAGGGATTAACAGCTGTGGTATCAGTTAAGGTTCAAGAGCCGCAATTTGAAGGGCAAACAAAAACGAAATTAGGAAACAGAGAAGTTACAGCACCAGTTAGTCAGGCAGTTTCTGAAATGTTATCCGCTTATTTGGAAGAACACCCGGCTGAAGCTAAACTAATTGTTGAGAAAGTGATTTTAGCGGCTCGAGCGCGTCATGCTGCTCGTAAGGCACGTGAGATGGTACAACGTAAAAACGTGCTTACTGGTTCTGGTTTACCTGGGAAATTAGCAGATTGTTCTGAAAAAGATCCTGCCGCATGTGAAATTTACTTCGTTGAGGGAGATTCCGCGGGCGGAACGGCAAAACAAGGTCGTGATCGCCATTTTCAAGCAATTATGCCACTACGTGGAAAAATCTTGAACGTGGAAAAAGCCATGCAACATAAGATTTTTGAAAACGAAGAGATTAAAAATATTTATACAGCGCTTGGTGTTCGAATTGGAACTGAAGAAGATTCTAAAGCACTCAATCTGGAGAAACTAAGATATCATAAAATAATCATCATGTGTGATGCCGATGTCGATGGTTCACATATTGAGACGTTAATTTTAACATTCTTCTTCCGATTCATGAAGGAATTGATTGAAAATGGATATATCTATATTGCTACTCCACCGCTATATCAAGTGAAAAAAGGAACAAAATCTAATTATGCTTGGAATGAAGACATGCGTGATCGCTTGATACAAGAATTGAAAGGTGGAGGAAATGAATCTTCTGTAAATGTTCAGCGATATAAAGGTTTGGGAGAAATGAATGCAGAACAATTGTGGGATACTACCATGAATCCTGAAAATAGAACACTTCGTCAAGTAACTATTGAAAATGCAGCAGAATGTGATCAAATCTTTTCTATGTTAATGGGGGACGATGTTCCGCCACGTCGAGAGTTTATTGAGAAAAATGCAAAATACGCGAAGATAGACGCTTAATCGCTCATACTTATTTATGAAATGGCCCATTGGAAATTCCGGTGGGCTTTTTTATTCAGTCCATTTTAATTCCAATATAGTCTGCACCACCACCACCACCTAGACCGCCACTGTAGGTTGAATAATAAATGCTATCGTTTATAAATTGAATTTCCCTGTGACTATGTACATCTCCTTCCTTGAATTTGTTCCCCTTCCAAACGGAATCCACAAAGAATGAGTTTCCGAGTACTGTAATAAAATCTCCTTCCCTTTTCACTTCAATAGTATCAACATATACAGTGTCATAATTTATTCCACCTGTCCAGGAATAATGGTGAACCGTACATCGATATTTAACAGATCGTTTTTTTGAATACTTCTTTTCACAAGCTGACAACAAAATAAGAGCTAATAAGGCAAAAAGAAAAATATTGATGCTAGGTTTCATGGTCTCGCTTATTTGAATTCGTAAACAAGGTATTTCTTTTTATTAATAAGCTTTATAATAGTCTGAAATTATCACAAATTTTTTATGAAAGATAGGACACTCAGAATGAATAAATCACCTTACCTCCATCTTACGCACAACCATTCCTTTTTGAATGTCTATATCAATTCGGCCAACATATAACCCTGCAAAACCTACTTGATTGATGAGTACAGCTTGACCCTTTTGGTTTATTTCAACGGTAGGCTTCTCCAAAAAAGTATGGGTGTGTCCGCCAAGAATTAGATCGATATGTGTAGAAAGTTTTGCTAGTTTTCTGTCTGAAACTCTAGAGCTATCTGCGTAATCATACCCTAAGTGAGACAAACATATGATTAAATCACAACCTTTATTTTTTAATTCTTTAGCTATACTATTTGCAGTATGTATTGGGTCTAAATACTTCGTTTTATCGTATTTTTCCGATGGCACAAGACCAGCTAATTCAATACCAACGCCAAAAATCCCAATTTCCAATCCGCCTTTCTGAAAGATTTTATAGGGTTGAGTGAGGCCATTGAGTATCGTTTCGGAAAAATTATAATTGGAACAGAGAAAAGGAAAATTAGCGTGTTTTTTCGCAGTTTTAAAGCCTTCCAAACCAATATCAAAATCATGATTTCCCATGGTGGCAGCATCGTACCCTAATTCACTCATGAGTTTCATTTCCAAAACACCATTAAACATATTGAAGTAAGGAGTTCCTTGAAAAATATCTCCGCAATCCAGAAGCAACACATTTTCTTCTTCTTGTCTTATTTGTTGAATGAGTGCATGTCGTTTCGCTACACCGCCCATTCCTGGAAATTTGGAATGGTTGTCTGGAAACGGATCAATGTTAGAATGAGTGTCGTTGGTGTGAAGGATTGTTATTTTCTTAGCCTTTTTAGTAAATAGCGATTGACTGAAACTGGGAGCACTCAGTGCAATGGCTCCGGCTCCAAGGGATAAATTGCGAACAAACTTTCTTCTATTCATAGTTAATCCTATTTTATTACTCTAATTTCATTGGTTGAAATTAATGTGGATTGTTGTTTGGCATGTTCAATCAGTACATCACGCATCAATTTACCGGTTTCATTGATTATTTTTCCTTTTTTGAAAAAGTCCATTTTATCGCCTCCGTATGCCAAATAATCTGAGGTGATAATGATAAAATGGGAGGCTCCCTCTGGCAAGGAGTTTAATTGTATTTTTCCATTTTGAACCGTACAATTTGAAATTGGTTCGCCCCCAGTTTTAGTTATAAAAGCACCTATTTCAGACAGCGTTTCAATGGGCATTTCAACCCAAACAAGGGTATTGTCGAAAGGCATTAATTTAAAAAAATCACCCACAGTTAAATTACCTTTACCTAAACT
>CAIUSK010000016.1 GCA_903901805.1 uncultured Flavobacteriales bacterium | reverse complement strand
GGATTTGCACCAGGGCCACCAATTGTAATATATTGTAAAAGCGTTGTATCTGCTGTACAACCATTCTCATCAATAATGCTTAATGTGAGATCATATGTTCCTGGTAATACATAGGTGTTACTCGGATTTTCAAGAATTGATTGGTTTCCATTTCCGAAAACCCAAGTCCAATCTGTTATTGCCCCGTAAGAAATTGATGAATCAACAAAAGTTCCGAATAGGGGAGGACAAATAAATTCTCCATTTGGTCCGATTGCCGCACCAGCAAAGTTGTATGTTGGCACAGCCCATGGAATAGAAACACTAATTAAGTTACCAATTGTATCTTTACATCCATTACCATCTGTTGTAATTAAGAAAAGGTCATGTGTCGAGGTTGTTTGTCCAAAAGGTATTCCTGTTTCGGTCAAAACAGTGGCAGCATTTAAAGAAGTTGAAATAGGTGCTGATGTAAAGTCATCTAAATACCATTCGTAACTTAAATTTCCCTCGCCGGTTGATGAATTATCAGTAATTACGGAGTCACCATTACAAATTACATTATCAACTGAGAAAAAAGAATTTGGTTGGGTAATGGTTATTGGAATTGATGCGGGAGCAGAAAAACAACCGAATTGGTCAATGGCAATCATTTCACCATAAAATATACCCGTACCAACAAAGGCGTGATTAGCAATTGTTCCTGCTGAATTATAATTCAATGTTTGAGTGGAGTTATCATCTGAGTATTGAAACATCATGGAATCAATTGGGATATTATAAGGGGGCATTGGAAAGGCATTGCCCGTGAATGTAACAGGGAATGGAGAGCATCCGATTGCAGGATCAGGAGAAATAGCAATTACGGCGAATGGAGGTGCTAAAACATTGATTGGTAATACTGATGAGGCAGAACATCCCACACTATTTGTTGCGGTTAGGGTAATGTTAAATAAACCTGATTGTATATAAGCGTAATAAGCAGTATCGCCCATGTTCACAGTTCCAGGAGGATTATCACCCATACTGAATGACCACGATTGCAAGGGATGAGGATTAGGTGCCGTTAACCACGTTTGACTATTGTCAAACATATCTAAGGTATCTCCTTGACAAATAGAATCGTTTGAATAGGTGAAGCTTGCATTTAGAAAGGAAATATCAACATTGGCAGTTATGCTGTCGCTGCAACCAGTTGTGTAATTGTAAATAACTTGCTGAATCGTATATGATCCATAATTCGTATAGGTATGCGTAAAATCACCTTGATTGGCATCATCTAGCTGAGGATCATCCAAAATTGTATTTGGAGTGCCATCACCCCATTGCCAAATCATTAAAATATCATCAGATGGAACACCATGAGTGGCATCGTCGGTAAAATCAACCGCAATGTTGTTTCCTTGATTGCAATAAAGAGTTTGATCAGGAGAAAATTTTGCAATTGGAGCGTTGATATAAATAAATGAATCAATCTGAACTGTATCCTTACATCCCCGGAAATCTACAACCAACAATACATCGAAATAACCTGTATCAGAAGTGAATTGATAGGTTGGGTCATCTTCTGTGGAGGTGCCGTCTGTGAAATCCCAAAAATAGGTCAATTCTGATGGATCAGGGTTAGATGGATTTGTCGATACAGTTGATGTAAATTCAAAATCTGTTTTTATACAATTAATCAACGTGTCAACTGAAAAACTGAGAGCAGTTATATTTCCAACGGTAATATAATCGTTTAATGTAACTGTTCCAACGCAACCCGATTGGGTTGTTACTGTTAGACTAACATCGTACACGCCAATTTGGTAGGTAATTGGTGGTGGGTTTTGTCCATTAAACGTATTCGGTGTCCCGCCACCAAAGTTCCATGACCACGATGTAATTGGGTTAGCTGTATTTGGGTCAACGGAAAGATCTGAGAAATTTACAATCAATGGATCACAACCACCTGTAACATCAGCTTCAAAGTCAGCTAAAACGTCAGTTACAGTGATATAATCATTTAATGTTATTGAACCAATGCAACCCGCAGCTGTTGTCATTGTTAATGTAACGTCATAAGTTCCATTATTCGCATAAACATGACTTGGAGAGGTTTGATTGGAAGTATTGTTAGCTCCTGATGAAAAATCTCCAAAAGTCCATACATAATTAGTTCCTCCAACAGAAGTATTCGTAAAAGTAACATTGGATGGAGCACAATTGGTTAAGGGCGTTGCTGTAAAAGTTGGTGAAGGAGGAGTAGGTTGAACTGTTATTGTTTGAGATGTGCTCCCAGAACAGCCCGAAGAAGTATTTTGAGCAGCAAGTTGGATGGTGTAAGTACCAGCTATAGTAAATGTTAATGAAGGATTTTGAGATGAACTTGATGTTCCATTTACATAGCTTGCGCTTGAAGGTGATACATTCCAATTCCAAACATTTGCTCCTGCGGTGGAATTATCCGCAATATCAACTTGTTGATTTACACAAACAACAGTAGGCAACGTCATTCCTGCTTGAAAATTTGAAACTACTAATGGTTCTACGAGCGTTGTTACACAACCAGAGGAAGTGTTTGTGATGGTTAATGAAACATTAAATGTGCCTGCTGAAGAATATGTTTGAGAAGGTGGATTAGCTACAAGTGAAGTTTGGCTATTACCAAAATCCCAGTTATATGAATAGCCAGCTCCTGAACTACCTGTGTTACTAAAAGTTACTGTTAGCGGAACAGTACAACCTAATCCATTCACTGAAAATGAAGTTGTTGGAGCGGGTTTAACAATAATGTAATTGGTTTTTAACTCAAAATCTGCTAGTCCCGATGAATTAGTAACGGTTAAGGTTACACTATACGTTCCAGGAGTATTGTAAATGTGGGTTGTATTTGGAATAGAATCGCTAAATCCGTCTCCAAAATCCCATGCATAATCAGTAATTGCGCTGCCGCCGTTTGTGGTGGATGTATTCGTGAAAGTAACAGGTTGACCTTGACAAACACTTACTGGAACTGCTGTAAAGTTTGAAATAGGTTGCTGGCCGAAAGTAAGACTTGAAAATAAAGTAGATACAACAGATAGACCAAACGTAAGAATTACTTTCATAAATAAACCTTTAATTGAACTGTAAATATATGAAAAGACGAGTAACAATTATATTAGTTGCATTCATTTATTATGTCAATGGTATGCTTAACTTTGCTACTAATAATCTATTTACCATGTTTAAAATATATTTATTCTTACCTTTTGTATTATTTTGTAATCTTTTTGTGGCTCAAAAAAATTCAAATAAAATTGTTGTTGGCGTTGTAGTTGATCAAATGTGTTATGATTATTTGTATCGTTTTCAAGGGAAATTTGGAAAAGGTGGATTTAATAAGTTAATCAAGCAAGGAGCAAATTGTAGAAATACCAATTATAATTATGTGCCTACTTATACAGGACCAGGCCATGCTTCAATTTACACAGGTACAACTCCGGATAATCATGGAATTGTAGGTAATGAGTGGTATGATCGAAACAAAAAGGAAGTGATTAACTGTGTGACAGATAGAGCGTATCAATCCGTTGGAACAAGCAGTAAAGATGGTAATCGTTCGCCTAAAACCTTGAATACGTATACCATTACGGATCAACTAAAAATGACCTACCCATCAGCTAAAGTTATTTCGTTGAGCATAAAAGACCGCAGTGCGATTTTACCTGGTGGACATTTAAGTGACGGTTCATATTGGTTTGACTACAGCAGCGGAAAAATGATAACAAGTAATTTTTATAAAACAGAATTGCCAGCATGGGTGATAGAATTTAATGCAAAAAAACACGCAGACCAAGCTCTGGTGCAAACCTGGAATACGTATTATCCAATTGAATCATATACAGAAAGTGGAGTTGATGATTCGCCTTATGAAGTCTTAATTTCAACTAAAAATAAGCCGGTTTTTCCTTATGATCTAAAAGAATTAAACAAAAATGCAAAAGATTATTCTTTGTTTACCATTACACCCTTTGCTAATACATATTTAACCGATTTTGCCTTGGATGCAATAAAAAATGAAGAGTTGGGTGTTGATTCTCAAACTGATTTTTTATGTGTCAGTTATTCTACTCCTGATATCGCTGGTCATGCTTTTGGTCCTTATTCGGTAGAAATAGAAGATATTTATATTCGTTTAGATTTGGAAATTGCTCGATTAATTGAAACACTTGAAAAGAAATTCGGAAAAAATGGATTTACCTTGTTTTTGACTGCAGATCATGCCGTGGTTCCAGTTCCTCAATCGTTAATTGATCAAAAATTACCTGGTGGCTACTTGTTTTTGGAGCAAAAATTAAAAGCTTTAAAAAACGATGTAAAAAAGAAATTTGAATTTGATTTGGTTGAATCTGAGGAAAATCAGAATATCTATTTGAATAGAAAACTGATTGATTCTTTGCATTTACCTAAAAAAGCGATTGAAACGTTTATAGCCAATGAAATCAGAACTTGGGATGGTGTAAAAGCTGTTTTTGTATCTGAAGAATTGGAAAATGCTTCTTCTACAAATAATTGGATGCAAATGGTTTCAAAAGGCTATCGCTTTGATAGAAGTGGGGAGGTT
>CAIUSK010000015.1 GCA_903901805.1 uncultured Flavobacteriales bacterium | reverse complement strand
TTACAGTTAATCGCTAAACTGAAAGAATACCAACAGACGTGGAAAGATGTATCGATGTTGGCACGAACGCATGGTCAGCCGGCTTCCCCTACTCGACTAGGAAAAGAAATTCAAGTATTTTCTGAACGTTTAGAAAAACAACTTTCTATGCTTAACACCATTCCTTTTTCTGCAAAGTTTGGTGGAGCAACTGGAAATTTCAATGCACATCATGTTGCTTTTCCAACTGAAAAATGGGTTGATTTCGCAAATGATTTTGTAAATTCCAAACTTGGATTGGACAGAAGTCAAACTACCACGCAGATTGAGCATTACGATAATTTAGCGGCACTGTTTGATGGATTGAAAAGAATAAATACAATCATTCTTGATTTGAATCGCGATATGTGGACATACATTTCGATGGATTATTTCAAACAAAAAATCAAGGAAGGAGAAATTGGTTCTTCTGCCATGCCGCATAAAGTAAATCCTATTGATTTTGAAAACTCGGAAGGGAATATTGGAATTGCCAATGCTTTATTTGAACATTTGGCGGCAAAACTTCCAGTTTCAAGATTACAACGCGATTTAACCGATTCTACTGTATTACGTGTTGTTGGTGTTCCAATTGCTCATACACTCATTGCTTTTTCATCTACACTTAAAGGATTAAACAAGTTATTATTAAATGAGCCTGCTTTTGAAGCGGATCTAACTAATAATTGGGCCGTAGTTGCTGAAGCAATTCAATCTGTTTTGCGCAGAGAAGGATTTGAAAAACCGTATGAATTATTAAAAGACCTCACTCGCACTAACGAAGGAATTACTGAAAAAAGTGTTCACCATTTCATCAGTACATTGAATGTTTCCGATACAATAAAAGAAGAGTTAAAAGCGATTACACCACATAATTACACCGGCATTCAACTCGTAAATTAAATTGGTATGAAAAAACTAATTCTTTTATTGTTATTGTTTTTTTCTACCGTCAATTTTTTTGCTCAATCCACTATCCAATGGGGGCCACTAGAAAGAGGAAATGGTGATCTACTTTCAATCATGCCAAAATCAGCCGGTAATTTTTATTCATTACGATGGCTAGGCGGAAGAGTTTTTGGCTCGTATTATATTGTTGAACACGAGAATCTAACAAAATTAGAAACCGCTAAAATCAAGCAATCTGTTGATAATGGAATGGCAACAATGGAATATGGGGCAACGATAAATCAGTCCCCAGTAATTTTTCTATCTGATAAAAATGGCAAAAAGAATTGCATGTATTACCAGAAATTAGGACCGAATTTAAAACCAATTGGTCCTGGTGAAGAATTAGTGTGTTATGAAAATGATAAATTGGGGGCTCAACCAGAATTCCAAATTGTACAGTCTCTGAATAAACAATTTATTGCTATTTCATATGAAATCCAAGGAAATAAATTAAACCAAGACACCTATGGATTTGCGATTTTAGATTCGAATCTTAATACCACAAATAAAGGAGTTTACACCCTGCCATTCAATGGGAATATGGCGACTATTAATGAGCATCACCTTGCTAATAATGGCGAGTTTTATATGAGTGTTACAGAGCATATTACCCCAAACGATCGCATGTTCACGAGAAATTCAAGAAACTACAAGGCCATGCACGTTTATCAAATAAAATCGGATAGTTTAAAATCATTTCAATTAGATTTCAATGGCAAACGAGTAGAAGCATTGGAAATGAAAAGTAACGACAGCTTATTCACCTTAACCGGTTTATATGCAGAAAAAGATGTTCAAGGAACTTCTGGGGTATTTTATTTAACACTGAATTCAAAAAACGGGTCAATAAATAAGCAAGGTTTTGTTCCGTTCAGTACTGAATTAACAAGGCTTCAATGGAGTGATAACAATCGTATGTTTGGTCGCAACAACATGATGAATCAAAATTGGCAGTCATCGAACCAACTATATGACTATCGATTGAGGAATATGGATTTATTGGCAGATGGCAGTATTGTTGGTTCTGTTGAACAATACTACGTTTATTCACGTACCAATTTTGATTCAAGAACAGGAATTTCTAATTCAGTAAATTATTACTATTACGATGATATTTTAGCCTTTAAAATTGGCACTAGTAATAGTTTTGATTGGTGTAAAACCATTGAAAAAAGTCAAGCATCGCTAAATGACAACGGACCTTTCAGTTCATATGCTCAATATTTTAATGACGGCAAATTTTGCTTAGTTTTTAATGACAATAACCGAAATTACACCGATAATGGTGATTTTAAAACTACCGATGGAGTTCGAACAACCAATTTTAGTAGAAACAGAACAACCATTGCATCAGTGGAAATAGATCTACAAACGGGGGAAGTTTTACGCAAATCTATGTTCAACCAAAAAGAGATCAATTCCATCATTGTTCCCAAATTATTTTCGGTGGATCAATTCAACAAACAACTTATTTTATATGCTTTATCTGGTGGTAGAGAGCGATTTGGAATTTTAAACATCAAATAAGGTTGACAAGAGAGGAAACATTTATCATTGAGTTGGCGCATGCCATGCAGCAATTTGGGATTCCATCGCATCGGTTAGAAAATTCAATCAATGATGTATTAAACGCAATAGGTGTTGAAGCAACCGTCATTCCTAATCCTGAATATATTTCAATTACATTTTTTTCTAGCGACAAGCCATTCACGATCAATAAAAAAAGTGGCCGTATTGATATTAATTTTGATCGAATTGTTGCCTTAAGTGAATTGGTAGAAAAGGTAATTCAGAAAGAAATTTCTGTGGATCAAGCTTTATTGGACTTAACAAGCATTCACGGTAAACCTATTCTGTATTCAAAATTGGTAAATATTTTTTCAATTTCCCTTTCCTCCATTAGTGCTGCCTGTGTTTTTGGAGGAGGATATAATGAAATGTTTGTTTCTGGTGTAATTGGTTTATTCGTTGGCGTAATCAATGTATGGGTTCCTCATTTCTCCAAAATTGCATTATTACTTTCAGCCGCTTTTGCTATTGTTTTCTCACAGTTTTCAGTTTCTTTTTTAGGTCCTTATTCCATTGAAATTGCATCAATTACAGGCTTGATTTTACTTATACCTGGATTTACACTTTCGTTGGCTATTTCGGAGTTGGCCCACAGTCATGCGCAATCTGGTACGATTCGATTGGCTCAATCGGTCATCTCATTTATTATGATGGCCGTTGGAATTGGTCTGGGGTATCAACTGGTTTCATTTATTTCATTTGAACATTGGTCCTCATTTCACGTAAACCATCCTACATGGCTGATTTATTTGGCTTTACTTTTAATCCCTGCTGGTTTTTTAGTTTTATTTAATGCGCTACCAAAACACTATCCATGGATTTTTCTAGCTTGTCTTATCTCGTATTTTAGTTTGAACTTATTTGATTTTCTTACTGTAGATGGACTAACTATTTTCTTTTCTGCTTTAACGTTGGGGTTGATGAGTAATGCTATTGCTCGATGGAAAAAACTGCCTGTTTCTCTCATGCTTGTTCCCGGAATTATTTTGTTGGTTCCTGGTTCAATTGGATTTAAAAGCCTTTCTTATTTAGTGAATAATCAAACATTAACCGGTATTGACACTGCATTTTCGACCATTATTGCTACAGTAGCCTTAGCATCTGGATTATTATTTTCTAATATTTTATTAGATTCAAAACAAGGATTTTAATCCCGAAATCGGGCATCTTCCATGAAATGCATTTTATTCATTTCACCCACTTCTATCGTATAAAAACCAAATTCCTCCGTAATTATTCCTTTTAACTGATAAACTCCTCGTCCACGAAAAGGAAATTTCCTACCTGATTCAGGAAAATGAACCGTATCAATTGTTCCTCCTTGTATGTCAATGAAGGTTCCAAAAAACATGACCTCTCCTTTACTTGTATACGATTTTTTCACTGCGGATAAATAACCAAATGTTTCAATTCTCTGACCTAAAAACAACGGAAATTCCTGTGCTAAAATATGTTTATCAATAGCAGACGACACTAAATCAAAGGGATTACGCAACGGAAAACCCAATAATTCCATTTCTTCAAAAGCTGTTTCTAACTCATCTTCAGCTAATAAAGGTAAGGTAAACTGAACAGGTTTTTCTTCAAATAAAGTAAGAGAAACGGTACGTTTGGGTGCTTTTTGATAATACTGATAGGTTCGCCAAAGCATATTTTTTTTATTCTCAGGAAATGAACGAAATGCATCAATACGGATCAATAAAACAAGTTGTTCCAACGGAATACTGACGCGTTTCATCAAATCATCAAAATCCAGAAAGGATCCGTTTTTTGAACGCTCTTTCAAAATAGCAATGATTGTTTTTGATTCTATTCCATTAATCAACATACACCCTAGAATCAACCGATTACCTTTCAATACACATTCAAAACCACCTTCATTCATACACGGAGGTTCTATTATCGCGCCCCATTTTCGTGACTCGTGCACGTATACTTCTGTACGATAATAACCACCAAAATTATTAATCGTAGCTGTGAGGTATTCCAAAGGATAATACGCTTTCAAATACAGACTTTGATAACTTTCTACGGCATACGAGGCCGAATGACCTTTGGAAAAAGCATATCCAGCAAAACTTTCAATTTGCCGCCAAATCTCTGCCGTAAGTTCATTCGGATGACCTTTCGCTAAACAGTTAGTGAAAAATAAGCTTCTCACCTGCTGAAATTCTTCTCGTGAACGAAATTTACCCGACATCCCTCTTCGCAGTACATCAGCATCAGCCAAGGACAATCCAGCAAAATGATGCGCCACTTTGATTACATCTTCTTGATATACCATTACACCATACGTTTCGGGCATAATAGCTAACAAGATTGGATTTGCTTGTTTTCGTCTTTCAGGATACAAATGACGTAATATATACTCACGCATCATTCCGGATTGCGAAACACCCGGACGAATAATTGAGCTTGCGGCCACCAAGTCCAAATACGTTTGCACTTTTAGCTTTATCATCAACATACGCATAGCGGGTGATTCAACATAAAAACACCCCAGAGCCTGAGCATTTAATAATAAGTCACGAACCTTTATATCCGTTTTAAAATGATTCACATCATGAATATCGTGTGGTGGATTTTGGGGTTGATTGTAGCGAATAATATCCAAACAATCATGAATTTTACCCAAACCACGCTGACTCAAAACATCAAATTTGAACAAACCAACCTCTTCTGCTTCCAGCATCGAAAATTGAGTGGTTGGATATCCTTTTGGAGGCAAAAATGTGGCCGAGTAATAGTGTATAGGTTTTTCACTGATAATTATTCCTCCAGCATGAATACTGAGGTGAGAAGGCAAACCTTGAATATATTTACTGTATTTCAATACTAACCCAGATACTTCATCCAGTTGAGAGGCTGCCATTTTAGTTTCAACCAATTTATCAATCTCTTCTTTGGGCAAACCAAATACTTTTCCCAATTCTCGAATCGTTGCTTTAAATTGAAAGGTATTATAGGTGCAAAGTAAGGTAGCGTGAGGAAAGCGTTCAAAAATATAATCAATTACATCATCTCGATCGCGCCACGAAAAATCAATGTCAAAATCTGGTGGATTTTTACGAAATAAATTGATAAATCGTTCAAAATACAAATCTAATTCGATAGGGTCAACATCCGTAATCCGCAACAAATAAGCTACTAAACTATTGGCGCCACTCCCTCTTCCAACGTAAAAGTATCCTTTGGATCGGGCATACGAAGTAAAATCTCGTGTTATGAGAAAATAAGACAAATAATCTTTTTGCGCTATTATTTGAATTTCTTTATCCATTCGCTGCAAAACATCCTCAGAAGCCTTTCCATACCGATAGCTCAATCCTTCCTCGCACAAAGATTTTAGTGCTTTCATATCTTCTTCCTTATTTTCTGTATAAGTTGCTTTGTTTTGTGGAGTTGCTTGCTCTCCAAAAGAAAACTGAATGTGACACGATTTCAAAATGGTATCTGTACGAAAGAAAATATCTGGGTAATCTTCCCATTCTTTTTGCCACGCTTCGTAGCTAATCAATCGCTCCTGTTCATGGGCTTGTTCAGCCTTTGATAATTTTGAAAGCAAGGTGTTATTTGCTATAGAACGCAATAAACGATGTGCATTAAAATCCCGTTTATGCCGAAATGTCATCGGTTGTAAAGCAAGTATTCGCTTACGAAGGTTGGGATATTTTGCGATTAGAAAATCTTTGTTCTGACCCGGTTGAAAAAAAACAAATTCATTAGCCAGTAAAGTGGGTGAAATTTTTCCGAAGGGATAAACCACATAACAATTTCTCAATTCAGGGGGACGCGACGAAAAAGCTATTTCTTGTTGTATATGCGCTGTGATAAATTGATTGATTTCAAAAAAACCTTCTTTATTTTGTGCGATTAAAATATACTGTGTATCCATCCCATTTCTGACATCGACTCCCAGAATGGGTTGTATTTTTTTTTCTTGAGCACGTCGAACAAAACTCAACCCGGATCCTGTGTGATTGATATCCGTCAATAAAGCATAGGAATATCCTGCTCCAAAAGCCCAATCAATAAGCTCTTCGGGCGATAAAACACCATATTTAATACTGAAATAGGAATGTAACATCTTGTTTTATCTCCCCTGTTTTCTATAGTTGTTTGTGAAACGTTGCTAATTTCCTTTCTAAAGCAATCAATTTAGAGAGAAGCCGTTCTTTTTCTTTTTCCGTTAAAAGTTTCAATTGATTTGCAATTTCCAGTTGCGCAAATAATTCAAATATCGAACTCAATGAAAACTGAATCGATTGCTTAAATTCTTTTTTGCTTTCACGAGAAGAACCCTCTGCGATATTGGAAGAAATCCGAACAGCAGAACGCCTCATTTGATCAATCATTCCATCCTTTTCATCCAAAGGAAACATTTTTGTTTTTTCATAAATTTCACTGGCAAATTCAATCGATTCGCTCCAGATTTCTAAATTCCTAAAATTGTGCATCGTATTTATGTTTAATTAAGGTTAATTTCTTCTATTCGCTAAAAGCGCAGGCGGCTCACCCGTAAATGGATTAAATCCGCCAATGGAGCGAGCCTCCAGACCAATAGCCCGAATAATTGCTCGATCACCATACCGATTTCGAATGCGATCAAGGGCATTGTACAACGATGGGTAATCTGTTTCGTCGCCGAACAAACTCAATTGATAATGCCCAGAAACCAATGCACTAAAACGAATACCGATCAAGCGAACCAATAAACGACGATTGTACAATCGAGCAAATAGATCTGCAACAACCGGTAGCAACTCGTGATCAGCAGCCGTGTAAGAAATTTGTTTTTGTAGCGTTTGAGTTTGAAAATCAGAATAACGAATTTTCACAGTCACACACCCGGATAATTTATTCCCTCTGCGTAATTGAAATGCGAGATTTTCTGCCATAGCGGCCAAAATTCCACGAAGCTTACTAACATCAATCGTATCTCTATCAAACGTACGCTCTGTTGAAATCGATTTTCGTTCATTATACGGCTCTACCGGTGACAAATCCAATCCTTGTGCCTTTTTCCAGATAGCAATTCCGTTTTCTCCCAGTGCACTCTGCATCAACTCAATAGGCATTTCTTGAATAGTTTGTATTTTCTTGACCCCCAAACCACACAATGTCTGATAGGTTTTAAGTCCCACCATTGGTATTTTCCGTACAGATAGCGGCGCTAAAAATTGTTTTTCTGTGCCGGTATGAATTTGTATTTGATTGTTTGGTTTCGCTTCACCAGTAGCAATTTTTGACACTGTTTTATTAATCGATTGCCCAAATGAAATAGGTAAGCCCGTTTCGCTAATAATTCGCTGACGCAGCTCTGTTGCATATTTCACCGTTCCAAAAAATCGATCCATCCCGGTCAAATCCAAGTAAAATTCATCAATAGATGATTTTTCAAAAACAGGTACTGACTCACGAATAATTTCAGTAATCAATCGCGATTCATCGGTATAAATTTGTGAATTACCTTTGATAATTATAGCTTCCGGACAGCGTTCCTTGGCCATTTTCATAGGCATTGCTGAATGAATACCAAATTTACGGGCCTCATAACTACAAGAAGCTACCACTCCCCGATCGCTCGTGCCTCCAATTAATATTGGCTTCCCAATTAATCGACTGTCTTTTTTTCGTTCGCAAGAAACAAAAAACGTATCCAAATCCATGTGTACAATTGAACGTAATCCTTCCATTACCTACTATTTAATGGTTATTTTCTACAAATAATAATGTGTATCGATTAGAAAACCGGAATCGTTTGGCTCACCGACTTTGACTCTACAAAGATAAAATTAATTATTAAATTCTAATCAATTTTAAAGATTATTTTTTAATCATTTTATTTCGTTGTCTATTTTTACTATATTTAACATTGATTGACAGATAGCAATCGAATAAACTTCTATTTTTGACTAAAATCAAATAAAAATGAAAAGATCGTATATTATTTTAG
>CAIUSK010000014.1 GCA_903901805.1 uncultured Flavobacteriales bacterium | reverse complement strand
GTGAATGTGAATGGAGGCGCCATTGCACTTGGTCACCCGCTTGGATGCACCGGAGCAAAACTCACTGTTCAAATCATGAACGAACTCAAACGCAGAAATCAAAAATACGGTGTTGTAACCATGTGCGTTGGAACTGGACAAGGAGCAGCTGGGGTTATAGAGATGTTATAATTTGAAAAATAGGTAATGTATGATTATCCTCCTAGGTGTCGGATTAATCCGACACCTAGGAGGCGGTTAATGGGATTTAATAATCGTTTCAACGATTTAATCATTATCCATTTTCACATCCTCAAACCCATGCAATTCCATGAATTGAATATATTCGATTTCAAACGTTCGTTTTTGATGATGTTGTTTTTGGTCGCGAATGTAACGGTACACATTATCTACGGCTGAATGTGAAACACCAAACGCACCAAATCCTCGTTGCCAAATAAATTTTTCGGGAATTAAATTGTTGCTGTTTACAAAATAGGAGCTACTCCCTTTAATTTGTTTAATAATATCCGTGATTGATTTTTGAGGATTTATTCCAAATAAACAATGAACATGGTCGGGCATTCCATTGACAATGCTCACCATACAACCCATTTTTTTCAATTCCTCTTTTAGAAAATCAAATAATTTTTGTTCCATTTTTGGATGAATTAATGGCATTCTGCTTTTCGTTGACCAAATAGCATGAACCCAAATTTTTGAATACGATTTTGACATTTTTAGTATTATTTTCACTTTAAGTTAGTGAAATAGTTCTTTTATGACAAGCGAAATATTAAAAATTTTACGTTGATATGGTCAATTTTTGTCCACATAAAAACTACAAATCCTTCACCTCAATCTCTTTGATGACGCTGTTTTGATGGTTTGTTTTTATTTTGGAAAACCATTAAAATGGTTGGAGGATGTTGTGTTGTTATCCCATAGGTGTGGGTTTAAACCCACACCTATGGGATATTTCGTGATAATTGATAATCGTTTCAACGATTTTATCCCATTCCATTCCATGTATTTGATGTTTTATGATTCATGGCTGTTATTCGGTAGTTGGCATGAATTTATATTCCGAACATAGCGCTATCCTGTAAATTGAAGTATTTGGACCAAAAAAGTGTTAGTTCAGCTACAAATTGTACTTTTGTATAAATATCATTCAGTGGCAAAACGCAAAAAATCAACATCCGAAGACGAAGGCAGAAAAGGGAAATTATCTTCTTTTTTTGGTATTTATTCTTATTTAAAACCGTATTGGCTTCAGTATTCAATTGGATGGATTTTTCTTGTTTTATCGAGCGGAATTGGACTCATGTTCCCTTATTTGCTGGGAAAATTGTTGGGAACCACCGGAAATGGAGCATCCTCTACCACTGAATCAATCAAATTGCTCAGCCTGGATAATATCAATTCGGTTGCGCTCTCCTTATTTGCCATTTTTGGCTTACAAGCGATTTTTTCATTTGTCCGTGTGATAACTTTTACCAACGTAACAGAGAATGCCCTTCGGGATATACGAAATCAAGCCTTCGAACGCTTGGTGTATATGCCAATGGACTTCTTTAATCGAAATAAAGTAGGCGAATTAACCAGTAGACTTTCCAATGATGTTTCACAGATTCAAGAAACTATGCGTACCACCGTTGCTGAGTTTTTTAGGCAAATTGTGATAGTGGCAGGTGGAACTACTTTTCTGTTTTTTATTTCTTGGAAATTGGCGATTATCATGTTTGTTACCGTTCCAATAATGGCAATCATTGCGGTAGTTTTTGGTCGGTTTATTCGTAAATTAAGCAAGCAAGCACAAGATTTTACCGCAACATCCAATTCCATTGTAGAAGAAGCCCTGACAGGAATAGCCAACGTAAAGGCCTTCACCCAAGAATGGTTTACTTTGCAGAAATACAACAAATCATCAGAACAAATTCGTGCGCTCAATGTCAAAAGTGGTTTGTGGCGCGGATTGTTTGTTTCCTTCATTATATTTTGTTTATTCGGTGCCATTGTATTTATCATTTGGCGGGGACTCCTAATGACACAAGGAGCTAATCCTGAAT
>CAIUSK010000013.1 GCA_903901805.1 uncultured Flavobacteriales bacterium | reverse complement strand
CTGAACTTTTAAAGTTTAAATTCTTTTTAACTGGCGTTTTATTCATAATATCGCCTTTTGGCTCATCAGATGTAAATGGATAATTTACTGTGTCTAATTTACAAGCTGTGATGATATCGTTTTCGTAATAAAATTCAAAATCTGTTTCAGCAACTCCATTACCCTGTCTGTTCAATGGATCCCATTCGCTTTTATTCGCACCATCACTTCCAGCAATTCGCTGATAACGTACTCTTTCGAAATCCAACACATATTGTTTCATTCCATGAACATCATATCGAATACGATCATTCTTCATGGCATCGTGAACTCCAATAGTTGTTGTCAACTTCGTTGTATATACATTCCCTCTAAAAGGACTAAATCCATCTACATCGTCCAGTGAATTCGGTCTATAAACATCTTGTACCCACTCAGATACATTTCCTGCCATATGGAATAAACCAAAATCATTTGGCCAGAAAGATTCAACTGGAGCAGTTGGAGCAGCACCATCATTTAGGTTACCTGCAATTCCCATATAATCGCCTGAACTTCTCATGAAATTAGCTTGAATCGAACCTTGAAATTGCTCTTCCTCACGACGCACCCAGTGACCATTCCATGGATAGGTTCTTCTATTTGTATAATTTTCTGAATTTTCCTGAAGATTACCAATTAAACCCGTAGCAGCATATTCCCATTCTGCTTCAGTTGGTAGTCTGTAGTTTGGCAATAAAATACCATCCTCCATACGTACGATTCTCGCACCATAATTTCCACTTCCACCTTTATTCGCAGAACGAGCACTTGGATTATAATTACGTAAACGTCGACCATTATCTGGTTGAGACTCTTGAGTAAAAGCTTCATCAGGACCTGCACCTTCTTCATCAATTTCCTCCTCTTCTTCAGCATCTTCTTCGCTGGTGTAATTTCTATTGGATTCTCTAGGTTGAGGTTGCAAACCAAAATATTGACCACTTAAATAGGCCTCTGTTGAAAACATTTGAAAAGGACTTAATTCTTTATTACCCATTTCCCAATCCAAGATTCCCTCACGCGCAAGGATGTATTCATTTACTCGGTCAGTTCTCCATTTACAATATTCATTTGCTTGAATCCACGACACACCAACAACAGGATAATCCCTGTAAGCTGGATGGCGCAAATAATAATTCACAAAATGCTCCATTGAGGATAATGCACTTCTCCAACACAATGTATCTGGTAGCGCCTTACGATAAACCTCTTGATAATTTGACGTGAATGATTCGTTGTAGTTATCTACATATTTTTTAAATGCACTTTTATCACCTTCAATTTCTTTAATTGAATCTAAATTCGTAAATTCTTGAATTTCTAAATCTTCCGTAGCATCTGGTTCATAACGATTAGGATTTAATGGATCAACACTACCATAAACTCTACCTAACCAAAACAAATACTCCAAATAATCAAAATTCGAAACTTCTGTTTGATCTATGTAAAAAGAAGGAACCGTAACTTTTCTAGGATTATTATTCCATTCGCGCATAACATCTTGCTCGGTCATACCCATCGTGAATGTTCCACCCTCAACCAATGTTAAACCTGGACCTGTCTCTTGATCCATAGCCGGAAATTTCTCAAAGCCACTTCCAAAATTTTCCGGACTATTGTGATGCCATCCTGTAGATTTAGACCTTTCAGGCTGACAAGAAACCAGAAAAATAACACCACATAAAACTGCAGTGCTTTTAATAAAAAAATAACTCATTGCTTTCGATTTCATACTT
>CAIUSK010000012.1 GCA_903901805.1 uncultured Flavobacteriales bacterium | reverse complement strand
CCAACAGATGATGGTGTGTGGATTCATCAAGATGCATGGTTTCATATTGCTAAAATTGAACCAGGAAAAGAATTGAAATACACATTGAAAAAAGCAGGGAATGGCATATATTCTTTCGTGCTAAATGGAAGTATTAGAATAGATGATGTTGAGTTGTCGGATAGGGATGCATTGGGCGTTTGGGATACAAAAGAAATAAAATACACGGCATTAACAACTACCGAAGTACTAGTCATGGAAGTTCCAATGATTTTAGAGTAGTTGTAAAATTTAAGGCTACATCAAAACAGTTTAACTGATAGGAAATATATTAGTTACAGAAGAAAAAACATAAAGAATTTCAACATCGTTCTGTTTATAATTCACTTTTATAATCTAGCGGAGAGTAACTATTTTTGTGTCATGCAAGATAACCATAGACACAAAGGATTACGTAAGAAGTTGATCGAAGAGTTGCGTCAAATGGGAATTGCTGATGAGCGTATTTTAGATGCATTTTATGCAATACCACGTCATTTCTTTTTGGATCTTGCTTTTCTTGAGAAGGCATATACGAACATAGCTTTTCAGATTGGTGCTGGTCAAACAATTTCACATCCGTATACAGTTGCTTTCCAAACCGAATTATTAGAGCTTGAAAAAGGTGAAAAAGTATTGGAAATTGGCACTGGTTCTGGTTTTCAAACTTGTATTTTGTGTGAGCTTGGAGTGAGAGTATATACTGTCGAACGACAAAAGGAATTGTACCTAAGTTCCAAAGAAATTATTAATCAATTTGGTTTTCACCCGAAACAATTTTATGGAGATGGTTATAAAGGACTTGATATTTATCAACCTTTTGATAAAGTACTTATAACTTGCGGAGCTCCAGAAATTCCAAAAACTTTGATTCAACAGTTGAAAATTGGAGGAAAAATGGTAGTTCCAGTTGGAGACGGAGAAAGTCAGTTAATGCAACGAATAACGAAAGTTTCTGAAAATGAAGTAAAAATCGAAGAATTTGGCACGTTTAGATTTGTTCCCATGTTGCAAAACACAACCAAATAGATTAACCCAGAGCAACGTCAAGTATCATCATTACAACAAATCCACCGATAAAACCCAATACGGCAAGGTCGGTATATTTATCCCGTTGAGTTTCAGGAATTACTTCCTCTACCACCACAAAAATCATGGCGCCAGCTGCAAATGCTAACGCGAAGGGTAGAATTGGTTGAATGTAAATTACGGCCAAAGCCCCAATAACTCCCGCAATCGGCTCCACTATAGCAGATAACTGCCCATACCAAAAGCTTTTAAAACGACTAGCACCAGCTCTTCTTAACGGCATGGCAACAGCAAACCCTTCCGGAAAATTCTGAATCCCAATCCCAATGGTCAAAGCAATAGCAGCTGAAAATGTGGCGCCATCTATACCTTGAGCTGCTGCTCCAAATAACACCCCAACCGCTAGTCCCTCAGGAATATTGTGCAGTGTTATTGCAAGAACAAGTAACGTTGTTTTGTGTAATTGAGTTTTTACACCTTCAGATTCATCTTCCTTGAAATTAATATGTAAATGAGGAAGTTTTTTATCAAGAAAAAATAGAAACAATGCACCAGTCAAAAATCCTACTGCCGCAGGCATCCAAGGCATACTCGGAAATTGTTTTTCGGACAACTCAATGGCTGGGTTCAACAAAGACCAAAAACTGGCAGCAACCATTACTCCTCCTGTAAAACCGAGCATAGCATCAAGTACTCCTCGATGAATAGTTTTAAAGAAAAACACGAGAGCTGCACCACATGCTGTAACCAACCAGGTGAAAGTAGTTGCTATTAAGGCTGCTAAAACAGGATCAATTGATGTGAAAAATTGCTCGATACTTTTCATTTTAGGCCTTTTGTAAAATTAAATTAAATCCTGTAACCTTTTAAAATTAAGTATTTCAAACAAAATTAATTTTTTTTTAATAAAAAGTGTTATTTATTATATGCTTTAGCGTTACATAATTTATCTCCGGTCTGCAAGCTGGTGATACTAAACCAAAAAAACCTTAATTATGTTGAATCCAAGTTATCACATGAATAACTTTCTTTTGGAAGAAGAGAGAATTCAGATCGAAAAAGCAAAGCAAAATCCTGAAAAATTTGGTCCTTTGTATCGCAAGTATTACGAGCCAATTTTTAGGTACATCTATAAGCGAATGGATGATATTGAAACGGTTCACGATGTGACTTCTATGGTTTTTGTTAAGGCTTTGTCCAACTTAAATCGTTATGAATTTAGGGGATTGCCGTTTTCTTCTTGGTTGTTTCGTATTGCTAAAAGCGAGCTAAATCAATCTTTTAGAGACAAAAAAGGCGAGAGAACTGTTCGCTTGGATAAAGTTATTGTTGGTCAAATGATGGATGAATTTTTAGAAGATGATTCAGAAATCAACCGAAACAAACTTTTGAATGCGTTAACTCGTCTTAAATCAAATCACTTAGAATTAATTGAAATGCGCTTTTTTGAAAAAAGATCTTTTCGAGAAATAGGAGAATTAACTGACATGACTGAGAACAACGCTAAAGTAAAAACTTTTAGAGCTTTAAATAAACTGAAACAAATTTTTAATAAAACGGAGTAATATGCAAAAAATTAAAATTATTGTAAATGGACAAGAACCATCAAAAAGAGAGATTAACTCGAAACAAAATTTTAACAAAGTGCTCAAAGAATTTTATAAGTTGAAGCCTGCAATTTTCGTAAACCCCTGGTTTTATGGAGTTGTAGGCTTTGCCTCGTTATGTGTGATATTTTTGTAAAAGAACCGGAGCAACATTTTCTAATTCACTGATTTAAAGTTTTTTTTTGTGCTTTCTTTAGTTTTTTTAGCTAATTTATTATAACTTCGTGGTGTTTCAACTAAATTGAAGACTAATGAAAATTAAAATTGGCGTATTTTCAATCATTTTAATGTGGTTTTCCACATGTGTTGTCGCTCAACATACTAACTTCAATTCCCAAAGCAATTGGTCTTTGAATAAAAAAGAACTACAAATTGGATTGGGAGCTACACAGTTTAATGGTGATTTAGGTGGTTCTTATACCGTAGGTAAGGATTATAGTTTGAAAGACATCGACTGGCCTTCAACTGGTTTCGCTGGTTGGTTGGGTTACAGACAACGTTTTCATCCATATTTTGCTACTACTACAAGTTTGTGTGTGTTTAACTTGAAAGGGGATGATAAATACAGTCAAGAACCTATTCGTAATTCTCGTGACTTACATTTTCGGTCGTTGAATATAGAGGTTCAACAACGATTAGAATTTATTTTCTTTGCAACTGAGCGTTTTGGTTCTCGTTTTAATTTACCTGGTAAAAAACACAACAAAAATAGAAATGAGCAATATTATGTTTTTGGAGGTTTAGGTTTGTGCTACTTTAACCCACAAGCACAATTCAAGGATGGAACGTGGATGAATTTGCGTCCAATGAAAACGGAAGGACAAGAAAAAGCATATAGTCCAATCACTTTAACCGTACCATTTGGATTTGGTTTTAGAGTGGGCGTTGGCCGGGTTTGGAGAGTAGGTGCTGAAATAGCGTATGTTAAGACTTTCTCTGATTACATGGACGATGTAAGTACTGTTTACGCTGATCCAGCTTCATTTTCTACCGAAGCAGCGGAATATTTTTCAAATCCAGCTATTGGTAATCCAGGTTTTGATCCAGGATATCAGCGGGGTGATTCAAAACATAAAGATGCTTATTATCACTTGAATTTAATTGTTACAAGAAATTTAACATTCAAGGATTACGGTCGTCAACGTTCTAGAAATGGAATTAAACCAAGAGGTAGATACAAAGTTTAGAATTGGTTGATCATTGTATAGAATAATTCGATTTTTCTTTTTCTTTTTCCCCCCTGAGCGTGCACACTACTTAGCCGCTGATTTATTACATTTTTCACTGAAAATTCCTGGGCTTAAAAAATTACTTCATCATCTATTTGTTGTTAATGATGTTAACTTAGAAACGAAAGTTTTTGATGTTACCTTTAAGAATCCAGTTGGTTTAGCCGCTGGTTTTGATAAGAATGCATCTTTTTATAATGACTTCTCTCACTTGGGTTTTGGATTTATTGAGATAGGAACCGTTACTCCCATTGCTCAAGATGGAAACCCAAAACCACGTTTGTTTCGATTAAAATCTGATGATGCCATTATTAATCGCATGGGTTTCAATAATGGAGGAGTAGAAGAAGTCTTGAAAAACCTAAAAAAACGAAACACAGATATAGTTATTGGCGGTAATATTGGTAAAAACAAGGTTACATCAAATGAGGATGCCGTTTTGGACTACATAATTTGTTTTAATTCATTATACCCGTATGTTGATTATTTTGTTGTCAACGTTTCATCACCAAATACACCGAATTTACGGGAGTTACAAGAAAAAGAACCTTTAACTAAGTTGTTACTCAGCCTTCAGCAAGAAAATGCTTCTAAAGAAAAACCTAAACCAATTTTGCTTAAAATAGCACCAGATTTAACAAATCAACAATTGGATGATGTGATTGAGGTAGTTGAAACGTGTAAATTGTCCGGAATTGTAGCAACGAATACAACGATTAATCGATCTGGTCTCATCACAACTAATGACGAACTACAAAAGATTGGGGCAGGAGGATTATCAGGAAAACCATTGAAATCTCGGTCAACAGAAGTTATTAACTATATCCATACAAAATCAGAAGGTCGTTTTCCAATAATTGGAGTGGGTGGCATTCATTCTGCAGAAGATGCTTTGGAAAAACTAGATGCTGGTGCCTCATTAGTTCAATTATATACTGGTTTCATTTATGAAGGACCAAGCCTTGTGAAGAAAATAAATCAAGCCATAAGTAAAAGAAATGGTTGAAAAAATAAAAATTATTGAATGCCCGAGGGATGCAATGCAGGGTATTCATGAATTTATCCCAACGCAAGTAAAAATTGATTACATCAACAAGTTGTTAGAGTGTGGTTTTGATACAATAGATTTTGGAAGTTTTGTTTCACCTAAAGCAATCCCTCAAATGCGCGACACGGCAGAAGTCTTGTCAAAATTGAAACTCAATACAGACTCCAAACTTTTGGCAATTATAGCAAATGAACGCGGCGCAGAAGAAGCTTGCTCGTTTGAAGAAATAAATTACCTAGGCTATCCGTTTTCAATCTCTGAAGAATTTCAGAAGCGAAATACGAATTCTAGTATCGAAGAAACGCTGAAACGATTAGAAGCTATTCAAACAAGTCTAGTTCAATCAAATAAAAAATTGGTTCTCTATATCTCTATGGGATTTGGAAATCCATATGGAGAAAAATGGAGTCCTGATTTAGTTTTGAACTGGGCTGAAAGGTTGTATAAATTATTTGATATCCAAATTCTAGCTTTATCGGATACAATTGGTTCTGCAAAAATTTCAGACATTGAATTTTTATTTCAGGTACTAATCCCTAATCTGCCACACATTGAATTTGGTGCACACATGCACGTTCGTCCCGAAAACGCAATGAACATTATTCAGGCTGCTTACTCGGCAGGGTGTAGAAGGTTTGACGGAGCAATCCGGGGTTTTGGTGGTTGTCCTATGGCAAAGGATGATTTAACAGGAAATATGCCTACCGAAAAACTCATTAGTTTTTGTACGTATAATCATATAGATTCAGGGGTGGAAGGCGTAAAGTTTCAGCAGTCGCTAAAAGCATCAGAACTTGTTTTTTGATGTAACTTTATGTTTAGAAATAAGTTTAAACAAGCATGAAAAATAAAATTTTAGTTGCATTAATAGTAACGATTGGTTTACTCCTAATATGTTATGTCTTGATGAACAACTCAGAAAATGAAGATAATAGTTCAACTAATGAAAAGGAACAAAATGACACCACAGTTATAAATGTTGAAACTTTTAGTAATAATTCATTTAGTGAAGGAGTTGAACAAAACCTTTTAGTTGAAATTGGTATTTGTGATACTTTAATTGACGGATTCAAATTACCTTGTGAACCAAATTTCTTTCGTTTCTTTCCATTACAAAAAAACAAACCATTAAAAGATGGTTTTATTCTATTAGTAAATTCCAGAGGATATAAAGATTCGAAATCATTTTTTACACAAAGGAGAGTTTTCGTATTCGAAAGAGAAAGAGGTAAACTTGTTGAAGTTAACAAGTTCAAAGCAAATTTAGTTGAGCTCAGAGTCTCTAAACTAAATGGATATTATGATTTACTTTTACGTTTTCGTGATTCTAAAAAGGATGTGTTTTATTGCTCATACCGTTGGACAAATGGCAAATACAATCTTTATAAATGTGAGGAAATAGCCGAATATGGGGATAGAGCTCCTCGAAAAGTTAAGATTGAATTTATTGATTCGGTTTCAATAGAGATTGATGAATTATTAAAAAATGAAGGTTTAGCATTTTAAATCACACTTTTTTTATATGTTCAAAAACAATGCTCGAAAAGGAGAATTACTTCTTTTAACCTAGTTCAATTTTTCTCGTAAATAACTTGCTGTTGAATTCGATTCAATTTTAATGAATTCTTCCGGTGTACCGTTGAATAAAATATAGCCACCATTTTTACCTCCTTCCGGTCCTAAATCAATAATTCGATCAGCACATTTGATTACTTCCATGTTGTGCTCAATTACAATTATGCTATGGCCGTTATCTATCAGCGCATTGAATGCAATTAATAATTTTGAAATATCATGGAAGTGAAGACCAGTTGTTGGTTCATCAAAAATAAAAAGGGTAGAAGGTTGGTCTTTTCCTTTACTTAAAAAAGAGGCTAATTTTATTCGCTGTGCCTCTCCTCCGCTCATGGTACTTGATGATTGCCCAACAGTTAAATACCCTAATCCAACATCTACAAGCGGTTGAATTTTGTCAACAATTTTTAATTCTAGTTTATCTGATACTTCCTTAAAAAATGACAATGCTTCTTCAATGCTCATTTCCAATATATCTGCAATAGACTTATTTCTATATTGAATTTCTATTGTTTCTGATTTAAATCTTCTTCCATCGCATGTTTCACAAGGCAAATGAACATCTGCCATGAATTGCATACCCACAGTTATTGAACCCTCTCCTTCACACATTTCACAGCGTCCTCCTTCAACATTAAAACTAAAAAATCCTGGTTTATAACCACGAATTTTAGCAAGGGGTTGTCTAGAAAATAATTCTCTTATGTCGTCAAAAGCTTTAACATAGGTAATCGGATTGCTTCTGGATGATTTCCCTATAGGATTTTGATCCACGAATTCAATATGTTTTATTGTTTTTAAATCACCAGAAATACTTTCAAATTTACCAATGGATTCTCCTGAAAGCCCTAATTCTCTTTTGATGGCAGGATAAACAATCTCCCGAATCAAGGTAGATTTTCCACTTCCTGAAACCCCTGTTATACATACTAGGGAATTTAGAGGAATATCTACATCGAAATTTTTTAAATCAAATTGCTGTGCACCAGTAATAGTGATTTTATTCTTTGAATGACGCCGTTTTTGAGGTACTGGTATTTGTGTTTTTTCGGTAAGATAATCAGCCGTTAAACTATTTTTGGCAGTATGCAAGGAATCAAATTTGCCCTGAAAAACAATTTCTCCGCCAAATTTCCCAGCCATTGGTCCAATATCAATTAATTGGTCAGCCGCTTTCATTATTTCCTCCTCATGTTCAACGATAATAACGGTATTCCCCGTATCTCTCAATTTTTTCAGAACAGAGATTAGTTTTGCGGTATCACGGGGATGTAATCCAATGGAGGGCTCATCTAACACGTAAATGGAACCGACTAAACTACTTCCTAAAGATGTAGCTAGATTAATTCGTTGCGATTCTCCACCAGATAAAGTATTTGATTTTCGATTCAATGTTAAATATCCTAGTCCTACATCAATGAGAACATTCAACCGACTGATAATTTCAGGTAAAATTCTTTTTGAGACAGAGGCATCATGTTCAGATAATTTCATCTGGCTGAAAAAATGAAAACATTCGTTTAGCGGCATAAATACGACATCTGTAATTGATTTCTCATTTACTTTCACATAATTCGCATCTTTTCTTAGCCGTGTGCCACGACAATCTGGACAATCTGTTTTTCCTCTATAGCGAGAAAGCATCACACGATACTGAATTTTATACGTCTGACTTTCCACAAACTTGAAGAATTCAGTCAATCCAGTAAAATAAGTATTTCCACTCCATAATAACTCGAGCTGTTCGGATGTGAGCTGAATAACTGGCCGGTGAATAGGGAAATCAAATTTTTTGGCATTGAAAATCAATTCATTGAGGTATTCTCCCATTACATCTCCTTTCCACGGAGCAATGGCTCCTTCATATATACTTAGGTTTTTGTTTGGAATCACTAAT
>CAIUSK010000011.1 GCA_903901805.1 uncultured Flavobacteriales bacterium | reverse complement strand
ACGCTCTTAATTTTAACGTTAATACCTTTTCTAGCTACTCTTTCAGGCATTGATGTTATTGATATCTCGATTGGTAAAAATTTATTTGGTTTGATGAGTGGTTTTGCTGGAATTTGGTTTTTGTATATTTTATCTCAATCAAAAATTAACCCAATAGCCTTTTCCATGGTGGGGTATATTCTTCACCTTGTATTTTCTGTTGTAATCATCGTTTTGGGTGCACAAAAAGCAGATTTAGGAGGAATTGAAACATATCTCGGTTATTTAATTGGTTCCGCTTTTGCCTTAACCGTTTACCATGATTTCAAACTGACTCAGCTCATCTATCCTTCTTTAATTGGTATTGGTATCTATTTTGGCCCTAAGGCTTCAGCAACGAATCAAACTCCTGGAAATTCCACGCAGGCAACAGAAAATAGTAAATCAGCAACTAAATCCAAAAGCAAGCAAGATTCATTTTCAGTAAAAGGGCTTTCAATCGATGAATTGGTGGGGGAATACGAAATCGTTTCTTCTTCTTCATTAATCAATTTTAGTCTTGGTCCAAAAGGAGGAATTACTGAAGGGAAAATTCAAGGATTTACAGGAGTTGTAAAGATTGATGAGAAAACAGGCTCCTCTATTTTTTCTGTTACCTTACCCATTAAAAAGCTGACAACAAATAATGAACTCCGCGATGAATCTTTGATGGAAAAAGCCTATTTTAATGTTGGGAAGTATCCTTCTATGAAGTATAAATCTAAGAAACTCGTTCCTGTGAAAGATTACTACGAATTAGATGGCGAGTTTACCATGCTGGGCGAAACAAAACCGTTAAAAGTACAGCTGAAATACGTGGGGTCTACTATAAAGGACGGAGTTAAAATACCTCAGTTCATTGGAAAAGCATCGATTAACCGAACTACTTTTGGCATGAAAGCCGATTCAAAGGAAGGAAACATTGTTGATTTTGATTTCAAAATTGAATTGCAGAAAAAGAAGGTAAAAGACGAGAAAAAATCGGAAGAAAAACCTAAAAAAAAGGAGCGTAAAGCTGATTCAAGAAGAGAACGTCCAAGAAGAAACTCAGATTAAATCTGTTAATGGCAAAGTGCCTCTATGAACGACTTTTTTCAAACCCCAGTTGAATTTTTAAAGGGTGTTGGCCCCCAACGAGCCGATCTTCTGAAAAAAGAATTGGGTATTCATACATACAAAGATTTACTGTACCATTTCCCTTTTCGGTATATCAATAGATCAATATTTTGCCTCATCAAAGACCTGCCTTATTTAGAAAATGCTGCGCAGTTTAAAGGAACAATCACCCGAATTATGGATGGCGGTAGGGGTAGAGCCAAAAGCATTTCTGCCCAGGTAGAAGATGAAACAGGAAAACTTGAATTGATTTGGTTTCAAGGGGCAAGTTGGATAAAAAATAGCCTGAAAGTTGGTGCAAGTTACCAGATCTTTGGGAAAGCAAAAATATATAACAATCAATGGACAATTGCCCATCCAGAAATTACTCCCTGGAATTCCGGAGCGTTGAATACGGGTTTTCAGCCAGTGTACTCAACAACGGAGAAATTAACCGCTAATGGATTGGGCTCTCGCGGAATTGAAAAAATTATGCAATCATTGTTGCAACTCGTTCCCTCTCAATGCAATGAAATTTTATCACTGGAAATACTGAATCAACTGAAATGTGTTTCTTTGGTGGAAGCACTCCTTAAAATTCATGCGCCAACTACTGAAAATGAAGTTGCTGCTGCCCGATTTAGGTTAAAATTTGATGAGCTTTTTTATTTACAGCTTGAAATGCAAATACGCAGGCAAGTGAGCGCAACGAAGGGAAAGGGCTTTGTTTTTCCGGAAGTGGGCACTGTTTTTAATTCCTTTTATACGAATCATTTGCCGTTTGAACTCACTGGAGCTCAGAAAAAAGTATTGAAAGAAATCAGAAAAGACTTTTTAGTAGGAAAGCACATGAATCGCTTGTTGCAAGGCGATGTGGGAAGTGGCAAAACGTTGGTTGCATTATTAACCGCTTTAATTGCTATTGGAAATAATTTTCAAGCGGCTCTCATGGCGCCTACTGAGATTTT
>CAIUSK010000010.1 GCA_903901805.1 uncultured Flavobacteriales bacterium | reverse complement strand
GTGGCCCCGAATGAGCAGGAAGAAATTAAAATGAATAAAAAACACATGCTACTCAATAGCATTATGTAACTTTGAATCCTAAAATGAAAATAGTTGCCGTCTGAATTTTTCATAGCACGCAAGTTAATTAAATCCGAAGTACAAGGTAAGAAACTTTCGCGTCCGATTGTTCGAATTTCGATAATAAGTATTGCACTTGCAATTGTTGTAAACTTATTAACTCTCGCCGTAGTTAAAGGGTTTCAACAAGAGGTTCGACATAAAATAACCGGTTTTGGCGCTCATTTTTTTATAAAGATGGTAGGCGACGCTACTCCCTATGAAACACCTCCTATTCCAATCAATCATCCGGCTTTTGATCAGCTAAAAACCATTCCAAACTTATCTGGCATCTATCCCGTTGCATACAAACCGGCGTTGCTTCAATCAAAAAATGCGGACAGTAAAATAAGATTGGCATCCGGAAAAGACTCACTAATAAATAAACAAGATATTTTAGGAGTGATTTTTAAAGGCTTGTCTCATTCCAATCATTGGAGTTTTTTCAAAGAAAATTTGGTGGAAGGTGTAATTCCTAAATTCTCAAAAACAGCTGATATAGAGCCTGTTGTGCTTTCAAAAAAAACGGCAAAGTTGCTAGGTTTTAAATTAAATGATACCGTTGATGCTTTTTTTGTGCGCAATACACCAGTGAAACGCCAATTTGTAATATCAGGGATTTACTCAACCGGTTTGGAGGAGTTTGACGAAAAAATCGTGTTAACGAATATCCCTATTGTGCAGGAGCTCAATGATTGGGGATTGAACGCAACTATTAGAATTGCTGATACATTGTCCCATGGTTCTTTGCTCATAAAGGCCGATGTGAGTGGTGGCAATGGAACTTGTTTATATGATTGGGGAAAGGGATTTCAGCGGTTTAATATGTTTGAATTTTACCCAACCAAGGACACATTAATTCGATTGATAACGGAAGAAATTCAACTCGGTTCCACCAAAACAAAATCTTCTGTGGCAGATACTTCATATTTACAAATAAAGTTGAATGGACTTCCTTCAGGTAAATTTATGTTGGATGAAAATACTGAACTAACCCGCAAGTATTTAGACAATGAAGGAAATCATTATCAGGTGTTTACTGAGAATAAAAGTGTAATTGAGTGCCTTCAGATCGACGGAGCATCTGCCAATTTAGGGTATGTTAGCGGTTTTGAAATCACCATTCAGAAGTGGAACGAATTGGATTTAATGTCTGTTAAACTCAAGCAATTAATCGAAATGATTCCAGATGATGCCGGTTCATTGTTGCAAGTAAACAGTATTCAAGATACCGAAAAGGAACTCTTCCTATGGCTGGGGTTTTTAGATATTAATGTGTTCATCATTATCGTTCTCATGTTGCTGATTGGAGTAATAAATATGGGTTCTGCGATGCTTGTTCTTATCGTGGTTCGAACTAATTTTATTGGAATGCTAAAGGCACTTGGAGCAACCAATTGGACCATTCGTAAAATCTTTCTAATTCAAGCCGGTTTCTTGATGTTGCGCGGCATGTTTTGGGGTAATTTAATTGGATTGAGTTTGTGCTTAATTCAAAAATATACAGGAGTAATTTCGTTAAATCCAGAAGTGTATTATCTTTCACAAGTACCGATCGAACTGGATGTTTGGCATTTTATTGGCCTAAACTTGGGAACCATTGTTATCTGTTTGTCAGCGCTTGTTTTACCGAGTTTTGTAATTACTCGAATAAATCCTGTTAAGGCAATTCGGTTTGATTAATTCGCTTTTTTCTTAATCGCAGCTGCTTCACTTTTCTTATTCAACTCTTCCGTTCTTTGTGCTAGATTTTTACTGATTTCAGCCCAATCCTTGCAGGTGGTTATTTCTTTACCGTCTTTACAGGCTTTATTCACTTCTTTCTGCTTGGCAAGTAATGCGTTCCAACGGGTCATTAGTTTTGCTGTATCAATGTCTTTGCTATCTTTTCCAATATTCGATTCTTGAATATCCAATCTTTCTGTTATTATCAGTTCGGCAGCTTTCAAACAATCACAGGCTGTTTTAAGTTCTTTTGGATCAATTTTATCAACTTGATTGCCACATGCGAAAAGCACTGAAATTAAACTAATTGCCCAGAAAAATTTATTCATTATAGATTGATTTGATACAAAGTTAGAATTTTAATTCAAAAAAAAAGAGCCATCGAAATGGCTCTTTTTAAAATAACTAAGCTGGAATTATTTCAATCCGTCTTTCATTAGTTTTTCCATTTCAGCATATCCATCACATTTTTCAGCTTCTTCTCCCATTTTTTTCGTGTCCGCCTCAGATTTACCTTCATTCAACTTTTGACATTTTTCAAATGCCGCTTTGTTTTTGTTCTGAACAGCTTCGATTTTTGTTCTGTCTCCATTAGCAGCTTTAATTTC
>CAIUSK010000009.1 GCA_903901805.1 uncultured Flavobacteriales bacterium | reverse complement strand
GCTGGGTTTACAGCATCAAGCACCGCAGATGATGCCCCAATGGTAGGATTAAAAACATAATTACTTGCAATTTGTGCACTCACGGGATCCAAGGCTTCATTGAAATAGGCGTCTACTTGTGTAGCAGAAATAGCAATAGCTGTATCTAACAGAGGGGGTTGATTGTCAATGATTTCATTACCGATATACACGTTGTCGTAATAAAATTTAGTTGCATTACTGATGGTGTAAACAGCAGAAAATCCAAAATAACCACCAATATAATTGGATGGGTCATTTCCGGTTGCAATTAATGAATAATTTTGACCTCCAGAAAAATCACCATATATACTCCAATCACCCAATGCATTGCGCTTAACACGAATGGAAACTTGAAAACTATTTGCTATTTGCCCAAGGGGTCCTGAACAAATTAAAGTGTCAATACCTAAAGCAGATCTATGCAATTCAATAGCATCGTTAGTCCCTGCCGAACCAAGTTGTAAATAATATCCTGAAAAACTTCCTTGAGCTAAATCGGAAATATTACTTGTTAAAAAAACTCTGCCGTAATTACTTGATGACGGAGCAAAATTATATTTGATGAAAAAACGCCATTCCTTGTTATCCAAGGAATTTAACATATGTGGTATTGTTAGAGCAGAAATCCCTGCAATTGTGGAATTCAACTGTAATTGCTGAGTGCCATTAACAATAAAATCTCCCGTTGTTCCTGACCAAGTGGGGTTATTCAAAAAATCTCCATCGCTGAAATCATCGATGACTTGTGCATGGGATTTTTCCAAAAAACACCAGCAAACCAATATAAAAAATAGTAACTTCAACATTTGATATTTCAAATATACATGAATTTCAATAAGTGTGGAGTAATTTATTTCTGAGTTATTGAAATGCTAGTAATAGATTAATATTTAATTAATATGCGCAAAAATTAAATGACACTAAAGAAACACATATCAATTTTGGTTGTTTTATTACACCTATGCCAAGCTGGTTATTCCCAATCAAGTTATTTTCCACCCGTTGGAAGCGCAACATGGGAAACCACTTCTCCATCATCTTTAGGTTGGTGCCAGGAAAGAATTGACAGTTTATATAACTTTTTAGGAACTCAAAATTCTAAAGCTTTTATCTTATTAAAGGATGGCAAAATCGTTTTAGAACAATACTTCAATGGACAAACCGCCACGAGTAACTGGTACTGGGCATCTGCAGGCAAAACACTTACCGGATTTATGGTAGGATTAGCCCAACAAGATGGATTATTGAATTTAAGTGACTCAACTTCACAGTATTTAGGCGCAGGATGGACCAATTGTTCAGCCGAACAAGAAGGAAATATTACTATCAGGAATCAACTCACCATGACAAGTGGATTGAATGATGGATTAGCAGATTCATTTAGTACCTTAGATACCTGCCTCGAATACTTGGCTGATCCGGGTACAAGATGGGCGTATCACAATGCGCCGTATACCTTACTGGATGGGGTAATTGAAGCAGCCACCGGACAAACCTTGAATGCGTACACCAACTCAAAATTAGGAGTTACAGGAATTACAGGAGGTTTTTTTCAATCGGGTTATAACAACGTTTTTGTAAGTAATGCTCGATCTATGGCTCGATTTGGATTACTCATGGAAAACAAGGGAATTTGGAACGGAACACAGATCATGACCGATACTACTTATTTTCATGACATGGTTAATACTTCTCAATCACTCAACAAAGCCTATGGATATTTAACGTGGCTCAATGGCAAACAAAACTTCATGGTTCCAGGTCTTCAAACGGTGTTTCCGGGAACCCTCATGCCAAATGCACCCGCTGAAACGTTTATGGCACTGGGTGCGAACGGCCAATTTATCAATGTAGTGCCTAGTCAAAATTTAGTGTGGATACGCATGGGAGATGCACCAGGAAATGAGTTGGTTCCGTTTCTGTTGAATGACCAGATTTGGGAATACATCAATTTATTAGGATGTTCAGGAAGTATAACTGAAGAAAACACCCTTCCATTTTCTATCTCCCCGAACCCTGCAGATGAAACGATTACCATTTCGATGCTCAATAAAATCAATAATATTACTCCTTATAAAATTTTAGATGCCAGCGGAAGAGCAATTAAGTCTTTCAACCTTTCGGAAAAAGAAACCCAAATAAGTGTATCCGATTTACAACCCGGTGTTTATTTTATTTCGAATGGGAACTCAATGCAGAAACTCATTATTCACTAATTGTATAAATGTAACACCAAAAGAATTTGAAAAACCCACTATTACTCTCACTTCTTTTGGTATTTAGCTATTCGAAGATCTTTTCTCAGAGCGCACAATCAGATTTCAATTTAACTGAGCCAACGGAGTTATCCAAACGTCCAAAATTGACGTTATGGTCTACTCAATATTATATTCACAAATTTCAATCGAGCGGTAAAATCCCATTCGTACTTTCCGACGGAAAAGAAACTGGGCTCTATGCAGACACCTGTGATTTCTGTGCATCCGCATTAGAAGGAACCGCATTTATTGAAGATTCGTTAGGGAATATTACGGTAATTAATTTCGAAAAAACAGGCCAACATTCTTTGGTGAACTGCAGGGCTTGTGATAAATATGCTAAAAGTAAATTAACGGTTGAAAATTTTGGAAAAGCCCTTTGGAAAATCTCCAAGGGGTTTGGTGATGGAGTCCTGAACTATAAACTTGTGCCGTATCGGACTATTGCCGTTGACAAAGCCATGATTCCGTATGGAACCGTTATTTTTATCCCAAAAGTTAAAGGCAAGCCAATCTTATTGTCCAATGGTCAAAACGTAATTCATGATGGTTACTTCTTTGCAGGAGATACGGGAGGCGCTATCAAAGGAAATCATATAGACCTATTTACGGGCGTTTTTGAAGGAAATCCATTTGTAGATGTAATTCAATCTGACCCCACTAAAACAGTTGAGGCCTATGTAATAACTGAACAAAGCATCATAGATTCATTGTTGATTTTACATAAAAAGTGAAAAAATCTTATCCAATAATTTATACTCTATCCGAAAATTTTACGTTTCACCTACTATGATTAAGTACTTTTCAATCGTTTTCATTGTGTTGTTTCTCCTAACAGGTTGCAGTAAAAAAACAATTTTGCCAACCGTTCCTTTTGAGTTAACTTTTAATCAACAGGGCACACTGTCTGCAAATGGAACTGAGTTAACGGTTCAATTCACACAACTTGTTGAAGAATCTCGATGTCCGCCCAACGTACAATGCATATGGGCAGGTCAAGTGGCTGTCAAACTAAAAATCAATAACAGCGAGCAATTTATAGTTGGATTAAACCATTCCAATTATCCATCATCATTTAGTTATATGAACCACGAATACACTTTGCTAGATGTAACCTATACAAACGAAGCATCATTTGGAATCGAAAATAAATGCGTAGTTAAATTGAAGGTGGAGTAAATCTAATTATGAAAACTAAATCTTAATCTTTACCCACTTATTATTTTCTAACTAATTTTGAGGATGCAAATAGGTCCGATATTACTTTTAGAAGATGACCCAATTCTTTCTTCAGAGATATCATCTTTACTTAGGAGTAAAAATATCGAAGTTAGTATTGCCTTAGATGGAGAACAATTTTGGGCGGTTTTTCCCTCTAAAAAATTTCAATTACTCATATTAGATGTAAATGTTCCATTAATTAGTGGGTTAGAAATTTGTAAAAAAGTACGAGAGAATAATTCAACGATTCCAATACTTATGCTAACTGCATTAAGCGAAATCACAGACAAAATAAATGCCTTTGAATCAGGGGCTGACGACTATATGTCGAAACCATTTCATTTTGACGAATTATTAATTCGATTACAAGCACTGAGTAGAAGAGGTAATTTATCCTCTCAAGATAATCAAGTGATTCACTTTTCAGAAATAACCATTGACGACACCAAAAAAGAAGTTTTTAGAAATTCAACAAAAATAGATTTAACCCCAAAAGAGTACAAATTACTATTAATGTTAGTGCGAGCTAGGGGTCATGTTTTGAGTAAACAG
>CAIUSK010000008.1 GCA_903901805.1 uncultured Flavobacteriales bacterium | reverse complement strand
TAATACATGATTTTCAGTTAAAAACTGAATCATATCCACTTTTTCGCGGCGAAGTTGTAATCCACCAACAAACATTTCTACTTGATTGGTTTGAATACGGCTCAAAATATGACTTAATTGATTTTCAGTAAGCAACAAGATCTTTTTCGTAAAAATCGTTTCCACAATAGATCGAACATTATCCGAACCTACTTTAATGGTACTTAACGGCGTATTTAAATCATGAGCAATACCAGCGGAAATCTCTCCAATTGTTGCCATTTTCTCTTGTTCAACAATACTCATTGATAAATCGAGGTTCTTCTTGGTATTTTCAGCAACTCGCAGTTCTAATGTGGCATTTATCTCTTCAATTTCTAATTTTGAATTATTGAGGTCACGAATATATTCTATACGATTATACACATTTACTATCATTTGAGAAAACAATACTAAAATCTCTTTTTCATCATTACTAAAAATTCGATGGTTTTTTATAAGGTCAAATCCAACAAAACCAACGAGTCGATTTTCATCATGAATTGGAATGCTAATTAAACTTTTAATCCCCTCTTTTGCCAATAAATCTTTCACCTTTTCGTCAGTAACTAATTCAGCATTTTCAATTATTATGAATTCCTTTTTTTTATGGCTATCATACCATACAGGCATGGTATCCAATTCAATCAGTTTATTCTCATTTACAAGCGATCTTATTCCAGGAGCAGCCCATTCATATTCATACTTACAATATCCTTCTTCAATGAAATAGTTATAAATATACGCCCGATCAGCTTGAATAAAATTAGAAAGTTCACGCAAGGAATCGTTTATTGTTTCAACTAACTGATCAATAGGTAAATTGATATATTTTGTTGAAATACGCATTACTAAATCTTGCAAAAGTGATTTCTGTTGAATCAATTTTTGTGCTTTAACATTTTGCGTCACATTATGCAGGTATGCTTGGCTACCTATGATGTTTTGTCCATCAAACAAAGGGATTGTATTTCCACTCAAATATAACTGCTCCTTACTTTTGGACAAAAAGACACAACTCAAATCGGAAACCGATTCTCCCTTCATTAGTCGAGGGAAAACCTCTTTGAACTCCAAGAGTGTTTCTGGATCCAAGAATTCTAATATCGAACGACCTTCAACCTCCTCAGCGGTGAAATTCAAATTATTAAGCCAAGAATGATTTGCCCAAAGCAAATTCCCTTTAACATCTAAAGTATGAATCATTTCTGATGCATTTTCTAAAATCCGTCGATTAAGCGCTTCACTTTTACGCAACAATTCATCATCCAATATTCGAGCAGTAATGTCTGTTTCTATGGCAATATATCCAGAAACTTCATCGGCTTCAAACAAAGGAACAATATTGAGTTCTAACCAATATTCTCTGCCATCTTTTGATCGATTTAGAATTTGTTCATTCACAATTTCATTGCGCGACAAAGCATCATTTATTCGCTGGAGAGTATCCGGATTGGAACCTTCAAACTGAAATATTTTCGGGGACTTACCAATAATCTCATCCAACTCATACCCTGTGATTTTTAATAAACTCTGATTGGCCCAAATAATTTTTTTGTGCTTATCCGTTATTAGAACACCGTTTAAGGCATGCTTGGCAACGAGAGAAAGTAGATTGTTTTCTTTTGTTCTCTCAGAAACCTGATACTCAAGACTATTTAAGATCTCTGCAGTCCGGTTTCTTTCAGTTTGAAGACTATCAGAAAGTGATATTAATGCATTCCCCAACTCATGAATTTCGTTTGTAGTATTTAGTTCATTATTAAAATCAATTAACTGATTACTTTTTATGGAATCTGAAAACTTTATTAATCCAACTACCGGTTTTACCAACCATCTTGCAAATAAATAAAAAATGACTAACGAAAAAACAAAAAGCCCGATTAAGATAGTATACAGTGGGTAATTAAGTGATTGAAGAACCCCGTCAATTTTAGCTTTTGACGAAACCATGTAAATCTCACCCTTTAATAATTCAGATTTAAAAGAGTATTTCTCCACGATATATTTTT
>CAIUSK010000007.1 GCA_903901805.1 uncultured Flavobacteriales bacterium | reverse complement strand
TGCTGGAGAAATTGCTGGGTTTTCTGTGAATGTGTTAGAGAAGTCACAAATTGAAGCCTTAAAAATGGGTGGTTTATTGGGCGTCAATAGAGGCTCCATGGATCCTCCAACATTCACAATCGCTACCTATTGTCATCCAGAAGCAGTTAATGAAAAACCAATTGTTTTGGTAGGAAAAGGAGTTGTTTATGATACTGGTGGTTTGAGTTTAAAGCCAACACCTGGTTCAATGGATTGCATGAAAAGTGATATGGCTGGAGCAGCTGCTGTTGCTGGCGCGATTTACTTGGCTGCTTTGCAACAATTGAAAATTAATTTGGTGGTACTTATCCCGGCAACAGATAATCGACCGGGAATGGATGCATATACACCAGGGGATATATTGACCATGCACAATGGATCAACAGTTGAAGTATTAAATACAGATGCAGAAGGAAGATTAATTTTAGCCGATGCATTGGCTTATTCGGCAAAGTATGACCCAGAGTTGGTTATCGACGCCGCAACCTTAACAGGCGCTGCAGTGCGCGCAATCGGAACACATGCCAGTGTTGTTATGGGTAATGCTTCAGATTCTTATTTCGATGCGCTGGAAACAGCGGGAAATCAAGTTCATGAGCGGGTAGTGCGTTTTCCATTTTGGGACGACTATTTGAAAGAAATGAAATCATCTATCGCAGATTTAAAAAATATTGGAGGCGGAAACGCAGGAATGATAACAGCAGGGAAATTTTTGGAGCATTTTGTTAAATCTCCCTATATTCACATGGATGTTGCAGGGCCTACTTGGCTTGATGCTAAGGAGGGTTATCGTCCAAAAGGCGGAACGGGAGTTGGTGTTCGCTTATTATATCAGTTTTTGAAAAATAAATCAAATTAATGGACAAGGAAAAAGAAGTGGGTAATCCCAATCCAATAAAAATAGGAATAACGATTGGAGATATTAATGGGATTGGACCGGAAGTGATTATCAAATCACTCAATGATAACCGCATATTATTGGATTGTACACCCGTTATATATGGTTCAACAAAGGTATTTTCCTTTTATAAAAAGTTGTTGAATGAGGTAGAATTCAATTACCAAACAATCAAGGATGCAAATGAAATTCAACCGCGAAAAATAAATATTATTAATACTTGGAATGAAGACGCAGAAATTACCCCTGGAACTCCATCGGAAGCTTCGGGTAAGTATGCTATTCAATCTTTAGAAAAAGCAGCACAGGATTTGGCAAGTGGTAAAATAGATGTTTTAGTTACCGCTCCCTTTTCGAAAGAAGCCGTTGCAAAATCAGGTTTTTCATTTATCGGACATACTGAATATTTAGCGGAAATGTCAGGAGTACCTGAGGCGCTCATGATTTTAGTTAGCAATTCCTTGAGGGTGGCATTAGTTACTGTGCATGTTCCCTTGAAGGAGGTCGCTGGTTTATTGACCAAAGACAAAATAATGAAAAAGATCAGTGCTTTCGAAGATTCCTTGAAGAAAGATTTTGCCTTAGTTAAACCGAGAATAGCCGTTTTGGGATTGAATCCACATGCGGGTGAAAATGGTAAATTGGGTCAGGAAGAAAAGGAAATTATTGCTCCTGCAATTCAGGCAAGTAAAGTAGAAGGCAAACTTGTTTTTGGTCCTTATGCAGCAGATGGGTTTTTTGGATCTCAAGCGCGCAATCAATTTGATGGTGTTTTAGCCATGTACCACGACCAAGGATTAGCTGCTTTTAAAGCAATTGCATTTGAAGACGGGGTTAATTTTACGGCGGGTCTACCAATCGTCCGAACTTCACCGGATCATGGCACAGCCTACGATATTGCTGGAAAAAATGAAGCAGATGCAAGTTCTTTTCGGTCAGCGATTTATTTGGCAACAGATATTTTTAAGAATAGAAAATTTGTCAAGGAAATTAATTCAAATCCTTTACCAATTGGGAAGCACGAGGGTGATCGAAGTGAACGGGATCATTGATTATAGAAAAGTTTAAGAGAAAAAGTAACTATTCCTTTAAGAATTCTTGGAAATTTCTTATCTTTGCGCTCCGTTTTTGGAAATGCGAGGAAACATGAAGAAAAAATTAGACTTTACTATTCCGTTTGCAGGTTTAAAATTAGGACATCATTCTTATGAATTTGAGGTTGATGATGCGTTCTTTGAAGATTTGGATTATTCACTTGTAAAAAAAGGGAATGTCGCTGTTTCTATTGATTTAGAAAAAAAAGAAACTATGCTCATTTTGCAGTTCGACCTAACTGGTTCGGTTGAGGTGGAGTGTAATCTTTGCACAGATCCTATGGATCAATCAGTGAATGCTTCATACCCGCTAATCTATAAGTTTGGACTAGAAGATTTGGAAGATGATTCAATCATTGTCATTCACCCGGATAGTTACCAAATTGATGTTAGCCACCCTATCTATGAGTTTCTGACTCTTGCACTTCCTTTACGTACAGTACATGCTGAAGGTCAATGTAATCAAGAAATGCTAGACACGTTGAATAAATACTTATCTTCGCCAACAGACGAAAGCGAAAAAAATGATCAAATTGATCCGCGGTGGTCAGTTTTAAAAAATTTGAATTAACAATATAAATAAATAATTATGGCACATCCTAAACGTAGAATCTCCACCACACGAAGAGATAAAAGGAGAACACACAAGAATGCTGTTGCAAAAAACATCGCAACTTGTCCAACTACGGGCCAACCGCATTTGTTTCATCACGCTCATTGGCATGAAGGAAAGCTTTACTACAGAGGAAAAGTAGTAGCTGAGAAAGAAGTTGCAGTTTAATTTCCCTAAATAATTCCGCAGATGAAAATCGGAATTGATATTTTAGGAGGAGATTTTGCTCCAGATGCCAATCTGGGTGGTGTTTCTCTTGCCTTAAAAACGCTACCTTCTGATGTGGTTTTAACTTGTATTGGCGACAAAGAACAGATTAAAAATTCATTAGAAAAATTTGGTATTGATGAGAAGCGTATTGAAATTGTTCATGCTCCTGACATTATTACCATGTACGATCACCCAACCCGTGCAATTCCTCAAAAACCAAATAGTACCATTGCCGTTGGATTTGATTTATTAGTAAATAAGGAAATCGATGCCTTTGCAAGTACGGGTAATACAGGCGCCATGTTGGTTGGTTCTATCTACAAATTAAATACTATTCCTGGAGTCATAAGACCATGCATTACCTCTACGCTTCCAGCGTTTGATGGTTCAAGTTCTATTTTACTGGATGTTGGATCAAATGCAGATTGTAAGGTTGATGTGCTTTACCAATTTGCTGTTTTAGGATCTCTCTATTCAAAAGCTGTTTACGGAGTTGAAAATCCAAGAGTGGCTCTTTTAAATATTGGGGAGGAAGAAACTAAGGGTAATTTATTGACAATTGCAGCGCACAAATTGTTTGCCGAGTCTGATGAAATTAACTTCGTTGGAAATATTGAAGGTAGGGATTTGTTCTTAGCAAAAGCAGATGTCGTTGTGTGCGATGGCTTTACAGGAAATATTGTTTTGAAGGAAGCCGAAGGTATATATGCCTTAATGAGAAAAAGAGGTATTCGTGACGAATATTTCGATCGCTTCAATTATGAAAATTATGGAGGAACTCCAATTCTAGGAGTTAAAGGAAATGTGATTATCGGTCATGGAATTTCCAACGATATAGCAGTTAAAAATATGATACTTCATGCATACGAAGTAGCAAATTCGAAATTGTCAGAAAAACTTAACGAAGCATTTAATAGTTGATGAAAAAAATAACTGCTGCCATTACAGGTGTTCAAGGATTCGTTCCTGATGAAGTATTGTCAAATGCCGATTTAGCAAAAATTGTTGATACTTCAGATGAATGGATAACTTCTCGTACAGGGATAAAAGAACGCAGAATTCTCCGCGATGGCGCATCATCAGACTTAGCAGCCGCAGCTGTAGAAGGTTTATTGAAGAAAACAAATACCTCTCCGGAGGATATTGAACTCGTGATACTTGCTACCGTTACCCCAGATTATCCTTTCCCAAGCACTGCAAACGTATTGTGCGACAAAACAGGTATGAAAAACGCTTGGGGTTATGATTTGATTGCGGCATGTTCAGGTTTTATCTATGCTTTGTCTACAGGCGCTCAATTTATTGAAACAGGACGTTACAAAAAAGTAATTGTAGTTGGAGTAGATAAAATGACATCTATTTTGGATTATGAGGACCGAACTACTTGTGTGATTTTTGGAGATGGCGCGGGTGCTGTTTTACTTGAACCAAATGAGGAAGGTTTAGGAGTTTTAGATTTTATTTTACGCAGTGATGGCTCCGGTAGACAATACTTGATTCAGCCAGGTGGAGGATCAGCAAATCCGGCATCTATCGAAACAGTTGAAAATCGTATGCATTATGTGAAACAAGAAGGGAAGCAGGTTTTTAAATTTGCCGTAACTAACATGGCCGAAGTTTCAGCTGAAATCATGGAAAAAAATAACTTGACGAGCGAGGATGTTGATTGGTTAGTGCCACATCAAGCAAATTTACGAATCATAGACGCAACTGCTAGTAGAATGGGACTACCGAAGGAAAAGGTTATGATAAATATCCAAAAGTACGGAAATACAACTGCAGGTACTTTACCCCTCTGCTTGTGGGATTATGAAAAACAATTGAAAAAAGGCGATACACTTATTTTATCTGCATTTGGAGGTGGGTTTACTTGGGGAGCAGTTTATTTAAAATGGGCATATAACTCATAAATAATTATATTTACCAAAAATTATATTCACATGAATTTAAATGAAATACAAGATTTAATTAAGTTAGTTTCAAAATCTGGTTTAACAGAAGTAGAAATTGAGAAAAAAGATTTTAAGATCACTCTAAAGGCTGAAAAAGCAAAAGGAAATGATCAGCCTATTTATGTGCAAGCAGCTCCAGTTAGTTCACCTATTGCTCCGCAAGGGAGTCCTGTAGCGGTAGCTCCAGTTGCAGTAACTAATGAAGTAGTACCAGCAGAAGATGCTACATTGATTACGATTAAATCACCTATGATTGGAACATTTTATCGTTCTTCAGGTCCAGATAAAGATGCTTTTGTATCTGTTGGGTCAATGGTTCAAAAAGGAGATAAAGTTTGTATTATTGAGGCGATGAAATTATTCAACGAAATTGAATCAGAAATAAGCGGTAAAATCGTTAAGGTTTTGGTTGATGATGCAAGTCCTGTAGAATATGACCAACCGTTGTTTTTGGTTGAGCCAGCATAATTTCTTAAAATCAAAGGTATGTTTAAAAAGATCTTAATCGCAAATCGCGGCGAAATTGCTCTGCGAATTATTCGTACGTGTAAAGAAATGGGCATCAAAACAGTTGCCGTTTATTCCACTGCAGACAAGGATAGTCTTCCTGTTCGTTTTGCCGATGAGGCAGTTTGTATAGGGCCACCTGTTAGTTCCAAATCCTACCTTTCCATTCCAAATATTATTGCGGCAGCAGAGATAACAAATGCTGATGCAATTCATCCAGGGTATGGTTTTCTTTCTGAAAATGAAAAGTTTTCTAAGGTTTGTCAAGAACATGGAATAAAATTTATTGGTGCTTTGCCAGAACAAATTGCAGGAATGGGCGATAAAGCAACTGCGAAATCAACGATGATTAAAGCGGGTGTACCTTGTATTCCTGGTTCAAAGGGCTTGTTGAAAGATTTAGCGGATGCCATTAAAACTGCAGCTGTAATTAAATATCCTGTAATCCTTAAAGCAACCGCAGGTGGTGGTGGAAAAGGCATGCGTATTGTGTGGAAAGAGGAAGATGTGGAGGCGGCATGGGATTCAACGCGTCAAGAAGCATTGGCAGCATTTGGCAACGATGGTATTTATATGGAGAAATACATTGAAGAACCACGTCATATTGAAATTCAAATTGCTGGTGATCAATATGGAAATGCTTGTCACATGTCAGAACGTGATTGTTCTATTCAACGTCGTCATCAAAAATTGGTTGAGGAAACGCCTTCTCCTTTTATGACAGATGAATTGAGAGAAAAAATGGGTGATGCAGCAATAAAAGCGGCTAAAGCTGTTAAATATGAAGGTGTTGGAACTGTTGAATTTTTGGTAGATAAAAATCGGGATTTCTACTTCATGGAAATGAATACGCGTATTCAGGTGGAGCATACTATAACAGAGGAAGTAATTAATTTTGACTTGATAAAAGAACAAATTAAAATTGCTGCTGGCGAGAAAATTTCTGGTAAAAATTATTATCCTGTAATGCGTCATGCAATTCAGTGTCGAATTAACGCGGAAGATCCATATGCTGATTTTCGACCTTCACCGGGTAAAATCACAGAATATCATTGTCCAGGAGGTCACGGAGTTAGAATTGATGCCCATGTTTATTCTGGTTATACTATTCCGCCAAATTATGATTCAATGATTTCTAAACTCATAGTTGTTGCTCAAACGCGTGAAGAAGCGATTTTAAAAATGAAAAGAGCTTTGGATGAGTATATAATACAGGGGGTGAAAACAACCATTCCTTTTCATCAAAAACTGATGAATAATGAAGATTTTCAGAAAGGAAATTTTACTACAAAATTTATGGAGACGTTTGAATTTTAATTGAAACCTACCTTTTGTTCATTAAGCCAGATTATTCTGGCTTTTTTATTTTATTTTAGTTTTTATAATATCAACGCAAAAAATATAACATTCGGTTAACAATAAAGATGTTTATGAAGTATTATTATTTAACCTTTTTTATTCTGTTTTTCATTGTTGATTTTGAAATCAAAGCACAACAAATTCCACAAGACCAACTTGAAAAATACTGTTCAATAAACGAGTTAATATCAATGTACGATCCAATTTCAAATGAAATTCTAACAAAAATTGATGTAAATAAAGCGAACAACCTTTCTCTTATTGAGGGTATAGGAGTATCATTTAGCATAACCGCAAACGAAAACATTCTTCAATATTCTGAAAATGAAATAATGCAAGCTTTCAATTTGTTAAATCACGAAAATGTCAATGTGATTTTAAATAGTTTTGAATTAAAAGTTAGTTTTAATACTTGCATCAGAATCGAGTACGTAAAGGATCGTTTGAAAAACTTAGATATTGAGATTCAAGAATTAAATGACACCAACATATTTCTATCAAATTAAAATGAATTGAATGAATAAATTACTACTCATATTTTTTTTAATAATATTTTCATCTTACTTCGGACAAACTGATGATCCTTGTGGAGCACCGTCTTTAACCGTCAATACAAATTGTAATTATTCAGCGGGTAATCTGCCGAGTAGCATGACTGGGACAGCTGGTATTCCAGCGCCTGGTTGTGCTTCCTACACTGCTGGGGGAGATGATGTTTGGTATCAGGTGACAGTTCCTGCTGGGGGCGCTTTAACCATAAACACCAATACAGGGACTTTAACAGATATCGGGATGGCATGGTACTCCGCCCCAAGTTGCAGTGGTCCGTTTACCTTGATTGAATGTGATGATGATGATAGCCCAAATGGTTTAATGTCCTATATATCGAGAACTGGTTTAACACCTGGATCAATAATTTATGTAAGAATTTGGGATTTTGGAACAAATAATTCGGGGACATTTAGTATATGTGCTACGGCTCCTACTCCTTGTGTAAGTTTAAATGGGAATAGCAATTGCAATGCATCCGACCCATTCTGTAGTTCAAGCGGTCTAAACTTCTGTAATACAACAAACGTAGCCTCTTTAGGTGGTGGAGGTTCATATGGTTGTTTGGGTTCCACTCCTAATCCATCATTTTTCTATTTGAATATTGGATCGTCTGGACCTTTAACAATGACAATTAGTCAAACATCAACCGCTGGTGCAGCAATAGATGTTGATTATGTACTTTGGGGGCCATTTTCTTCTCAAAGTGCCATGTGTACGGGGTATTCTGCATCAAATATTGTGGGATGTAGTTACTCAGCAGCAGCAGTTGAAACGGCCACAATTACTAGCGCTGTAGCTGGACAATGGTATTTAATGTTAATTACAAATTATTCGAATACATCTGGTTCTGTAAGTTTTACTCAGACATCTGGAACAGGAACAACAAATTGTAATATTCTATGTAATATGACAGGACTAACGGCTACTCCGTCAACTTGTAATTCAACCACAAATCAATATTCAGTTTCAGGAACAATTAATTTTACTTATCCACCAGCCTCAGGAACATTAACTGTCTCTAGTAGTTGCGGAGGTTCTACAACAATTCCTGGACCTTGGACGAGTCCTTTAAATTATACTTTATCAGGTTTAAACGCAAACGGTGCTGGATGCTCAATTACAGCAGTGTTCTCGGCAGACCCTACTTGTACATTAACACAGCCATATACCGCTCCGCCTTCCTGTAATAGCTGTGCATCTACGGCTGTTCCTACTCAACCAGCATGTAATGGGGGAACGGGTTCTATATTAGTTACGGCAACTTCTGGAAATGCTGGGTTTAATGTAAGCTGGTCTGGCGCTGCCATGGGAAATCCGGGAGGAACTGAAATAAATGCTGTCGGTGGAACATATACAATTCCTAATTTGTCTCCCGGAACTTATACTATTACCGTAACAGCTGCGAATGGTTGTACTTCAACAAATACAGTTGTCATAACGAATCCTGCTCAGCCCCCAGCACCTGCTGGATTAGCATGTTATCAAACGGCCACATGGAACCAATCTACGTGTGCTTGGGTTACGTCTGGTACTCAACCGGCTGCTCCGACAGGTTTAGCTTGTTATCAAACGGCCACATGGAATCCGACGACTTGTACTTGGGTTACGTCTGGTACTCAACCGGCTGCTCCGACAGGTTTAGCTTGTTATCTAACCGCAACGTGGAATCCAACAACATGTGTTTGGGATGTAACGGGCACTCAACCAGTAGCGCCAACGGTATTGTGTTATCAAACGGCAACATGGAATCCAACAACTTGTGTTTGGGATGTTACAGGAACACAACCACCAGCACCAACGGTAGCTTGTTATGAAACCGCTACGTGGAACGGAACAACGTGTATCTATGACATCACAGGAACACAACCACCAGCGCCAACAGTAGCTTGTTATGAAACCGC
>CAIUSK010000006.1 GCA_903901805.1 uncultured Flavobacteriales bacterium | reverse complement strand
TGGCTTCTAGAACAAGTGATCACTAAGGGAGAGTTGACCTTGAGAGGAGTTTCAATTTTAGTCCATTTCGAAGAATCATGAATAGATTCAAAAGCCATAATGTAAACACCAAATTCTTTAGAACCAATTATTAGCTCCTTTTTTACTGGAGATGCAATTAATCCAAAAACTGGATTTCCATTTTCAATGAGAGCAATATTAACGGCAAACTCACCATTTCTACTTACGAATTCTTTCGTGCCATCTAACGGATCAATGCACCAACATTTTGTCCAATTTTTGCGAACAGCATAATCTGAATTTATACTTTCTTCTCCCGTAATGGGAATATTTGTTTTTTCTAAATAACGATGTAAAATCTCTGTTGAGGCTAAATCTGCGACAGTGATTGGAGAACCATCAATTTTGTATTCAGCATCAAACTCTACTGAATAAATTTCCATTATTTTTAGCGAAGCTTCCACTGCTCCATGTAAGGCATTTTGATAAATGGAAGAAATTTCCATTAAGGAATAATTGGTTGTTTGATCACTTGATAGATCTCCCAAGTTGTTCTATCGTAAACGTAAATCAACAGATGCATATTATCAGGATTGTGAGCGCCATCTAATTGATTTGGCAACACAAAAGAATAATTCACGTAGTATTTTCCATTTGTTAAATCATTGTTGGTTAAAACACGTCCAAACGCTTGATTATTTAAATTTCCACGATGAATATCCCTGTGTATATATGATGTATTATGAGAGTTATCGCTCATTTTTTGATCGCCGATTAAAGAATCCTCATAAATGCTTGTAATTATGCCTAACTCATTCGTTAATGATGGATCGATTTTATCCACTTCAACATGTAAAAATACTCCTTTAGTTTCTGGATAATAATTTAAATCTGATTGAATATTCACACGTAAACTGTTTTCCGCTAACTGGGTATTCACCATAGATGTCCAAGAATTAGGACTTTGAAAAATAAATCCATTGTTAAATCGATTAATTGTACCACGCGGGTTACCGGAAAAACCTCCATCATTGGTTCCAAAGTAAGTTCCAATTTCAATTCCTTGAGGATTCGTAAAATCAATAGGGTATTCCGGGGGGGACACTAATTGAAAATCTCCTATTCCAGTAGGTCCAGCATGTATCGAAGAAACAAAAACTCTCGAAGGATTTGCACCATGAAGGGCATGAGCCAAATCTGCAGCAGCTGGGCAATAAACACATTGATGACCGGTAAAATCTTCGATTAACACATTGCGGTTCACATTCGAATTTACGGTAAATTGTGGCCACTCGTTAACTACATAATCACTCCAATTACCAGGATAAAGTGTTGTGTCTAATTCTAAACTTGGTAGGTTAGGGTATGGATTATCTACATGATCACATGATTGCAAAGAAATCAATAAAACTAAAAATAAAATACTTAAAGTTGACTTTACCATATTAAAAACTTTGGGTAAAACTGAACGTTAATCCATTGGATGCAGGAACAAATCGACAAACACCTCCTACACAAAACAATCCAGCCCGTTGTCGACCATAATAGATTGAAAAACGAGTTGCATCCTTTACGTAACCGAATGTGAAAATAGGGTAATGAACTCTTTTACTCTCTGTTGGATTACCATAATTATATTGATCCATAAATCCAAATGACCAATGGGGAGAAACTGTGTATTCTAGTAAAATTGTACCCCAATTTCCTTTATCATTTATTTCACCTGCATTCGGTAATCCTTTTTTTATTTTTTCAACGAAAAGCATTTGAATTTCTGACCGTAAAGCATGTTTTTTATTTAACTTATAGGATGTCTCAATTACGCCTATATGTGATGAAATCATTCCCTTTGCATCGTTAGAAACCTTAGCGACATCATTATTAATATTTATATTAAAATAAGAAAAAATGAAGCTCAATTTTTTATTGATTTTTTTTGTAACATTTACGTTGATATCCATCCAATACATGCTATCACTTTTATCAAAAGGACGAGCTTCATATGAAACACCCGTAGAATCCAAAGGACTGAAACCTGAAGTATGATGAACTGGACTATGTGTAGTTGAAACATTAAAATTGATGGCTGTTCCATATTTACCGCCCAATTTAGTTCCTTTTTTAAATGTATATAAAACCTCTGCTTGATAAGACACCTCTCCCATTGGTTGAGTGGCATAAGGATAAAGTGTTGCCACTAAGTTATACGTATGAGTTTTATTTAATGCAGGTAAGTAATTAATAAAAACATCTTGTAAATCTTTTGTCCTATCTGAACGATAACTCATATTATCCACTGATTTTCCGGACAATAAAATTCCAAGTCCTTTTTTAGAATATCCCAAATTAAAAATCGCCGCGTGGCCATAGTTATAAATTTTACTGTTATCATTAGAGGGATCTTGTTCCTTTAGAATATATTCTCCACTAAAATTGACGTTTTTATAACGGGCATTAAAACGTCCACCGTAAGCACCTACATTTTGCGGTAGAATTAAAGCATCTTCATTATCCGCTTGAAATTTACTAACAAATGAAAAACCCAATCCAAGATCCCAATTATCATTTAAGAGAGAGTCAAACGTTTCCTTAAAATTTATTTCTGCATCTACACCACGAACAATTCCTTCACCATGAACTATGACTCCTCGTTGAAACGATAAACGTTGGTAGCCATAAACCCCTTTTAATACAACTCCTTTATAAGGACGAACAATTAATCGAGCACCATCCAGTAAATTGTCATATCCAAGAGCTCGGTCTTCATATGCTCTCAGAGATAAACCAGCACCAAATTGCTCGTAAAATGATCCTAATGTTACGTCCACTAATTTGTTCACATAACCGATGTAGCGCATCCCAATTCCTGTACCATCAAATCGATTTGGGTATCCCTGAATTCTTGGTAAATAGGATTCTAATCTCATTCCAGCCTTGAAGTTTTTGTTGGTGTAAAAAACATTCATGTATGAATTTATTAATCCTTTCTCCGCTGGTTGATTAGCCCCAATGAGCGTATCGCTATTCAAGTATTGAAAAGTTGACTCTATATTTCCTGTAAATGTTCCACCATTCGTAAAATCCTGGGAAAAAACGAAATAAGTTTGAGACAGAAAAATAAATACAAGGAGTTTAGAAAACATATTTGGGCTATTTTGCTCCTAATTTTTTGATTTCTTCATACAATTTCTCTTCATCACCCGGATTGTAGTTGTTGTGCGAATAAACGATATTACCCTCTGCGTCAACAAGAAATGTATGAGGTACATTATTCACTCCCATTGCTCTTTTAAAGTCTCCATTTGGATCAAGTAAAACAGCAAAATCCCAAGCTCTACCATTTACATATGTTGAAACAGAATTTTTTGTTTTTTCATCGTCAATTGATACTGCAACTAACGTAACTCCTGTTTCCGCTTGCCAATCCGAATACAATTCATGGATTGTATTGAGTTCCTTTTTGCAAGGAGAACACCAGGTAGCCCAAAAACTTATAACAACAGGACCTTTATAGCCTAATGCAGCCGTGTTTACTTTTTTCCCTTTTAAATCCACTAAATTTATCGAAGGCAGTTGTTTCAAATCAGATTCTTGTGCGTTAAATGCAAATGCAAGAAATAAAAAACTTGAAAAAATAATTGTTTTCATACTGTATGTTTTAAGAATTTGACTGTGCTTTGCAAATTCTTTACCAAAAATAAACAAAAAAAGAAAAGATTACCCCTTAGGCTTAAATTTAATTGTATTTCGATATAACAGAACGAAAACAAGAAGAAAGAATAGAATAAACAATAGATTAGGAAGAATAATATTATGAATTGTTAGATACACAATTAGGACGGAAAAAAGGAATGAAAAAAGACCTATTATTGAAAAAACATACCAAACTTGTTTATCCGAATACCCTGCATAAACTAAATGGTGCGTCGTATGATCCTTGCCACCGACCATTGGTGATTTTCCTGCTCGCAACCGATTTATTACAACTGTTAAGGTGTCTGCCGCTGCGGGGGTGAGCGCAACAAGCGTAATGATTACACTAATCCAAGAATTTTGCTCTGTTGTTGCTCCTAAATTCCACAAATATTTAATGGAGAAAAAGGCAACAAATAATCCCACGAATTGACTTCCAGCATCCCCCATAAATAATTTGGATGGATTTACATTGAAATACAGAAAGCCAACCAGAGCACCAAGCATAGCTACAATAGTAAAAAGCCAAAATGGCTTACTAGGATTACCAATAACATAACAACTCGTCAAGCAAGCCAACAGAGTAAAAAATACAGTTGTAGCGGTAATGCCATCCATATTATCAAGCATATTTAGGGAATTCATCAACGTAATAACCCAAACAACAGTTAGCACAGAATCAATCAGTGGAATATGAAATAGATCTATTTTTATATCTGTCAGTAAGAAAATAATTCCGCAAAAAATCTGAGTAAATAGTTTAAAAAATGGTTTTGTATTATAGGCATCGTCAGCCAGTCCCATTGTAAAAGCTAGAGATGCTGAAAGAAATAACCCGACATAACTAATATCACCAAAAATATTAAAATCGGGGAAAATCATTAATGATAAAAAGGTTGAAAATAAAAATCCCGCAAAAAGACTAATACCTCCAAGAGAAGGCTTTGATTGATTACTCCATCTTACGAAAACGTCATTTTTGTTTCTAATTCCGAGAGATTGAGAAAACCGTAATAATAGAATATTACTAATGACAGATATTGTTGCTGCACCAAGAAAAAAAAGTAGGTAGTGTAGTGTAGTAGTATTAGGCATCCATTGGCAATTAATCTGTTGTTAAAAAGGGGTTTCAAAATTAGAGAAAATCAATCCATATTTATCTTTATCCGAAATTACTGGATTGTCAATCTGCCAATCAATGTTTAATGTACGATCATTCCATAAAATAGTTTCCTCCGAATCGGGGTGATAATAATTGGTACACTTGTAGCAAAAAATAGTATTGTCTTCCAGCGCAACAAATCCATGAGCAAAACCCTCTGGAATCCAGAATTGATTTTTTTTCTCACCTGTTAAAATTACTTTTTCATGTTGCCCGAAGGTTGGTGAGTTTTTTCTAAGATCAACTGCAACATCCAACACCGAACCTTGAATTACTGAAACTAATTTTCCTTGCGCAAATGGTGGTTTTTGAAAATGTAAACCTCGAAGTACTCCTCGAATAGAGGACGACATGTTATTTTGAATAAAATTAATAGGTCCAAGAATTTTTGAGTAGCGCTCGGAGTGAAATGATTCGATGAAAAAGCCTCGGGAATCACCGAATGTTTTTGGAAAAAATTCAATTAGCCCGCTTATTTCTTTTCTTTCGATTTCCATAAAAGATTTTTGATTCGTTTAAACATGCGGATTAAAAATGGCGCATCATCATCGTCATCAGTGTAATAACATGAACCATAACCATAACTACTACCGTAGCCATAGCCATAGCCATAACCATAACCATAACCATAGCCGTAGCCGTAACCGTAGCCGTAGCCGTAGAATGAGCGTTTAGTTTCTATTCCGTTTAAAATTACATTTAAAGATGTTAATTTTTGAACATCAAATAATTCCTCTACTCGTTTCACAAAAATTCGTTTCGAATAATGTGATTTAAAAACATAAATTGGAATATCGGAGGCAGCTAATATTTGAATACCATCGGATACGATACCAACAGGAGGATTATCAATCATAACAACATCATAACGTTTCTTTAATTCTTCTAACACCTCTTGAAATTCTTTACCCTGAATTAATTCTGAAGGATTGGGTGGAATTGGACCAGCTGTTATGAAATCTAATCCTTCAATATGAGAATGTTGAAGGACATCCTCAATCTCCGCGTTTTTGGACAAAAGATTACTCATGCCTACAATGTTATCTGCAGCAAAACCATAATGCACTTTAGGTTTTCTCAAATCAAGATCTAACACAACGGTTGTTTTACCAGATACAGCAATCATACCGGCTAAGTTCAACGCAACAAAGGTTTTTCCTTCACCCGATACTGATGATGAAATAGCAATAACTTTCGCATCCTTATTAATAAAGCTCATGTTTGATCGAATACTTCTTATTGCCTCAGCCATTCTACTTTTTGATGATTCAGCTACAACTACTTGAGAATATTTCATCTTCTGTTTGTACAAAGGAACTCCACCAAGGAAATTCGTTTGCTTTGGTAACATCTTTATTAAATCTTCTGGATCAACAATTTCATTATAAATGAGGTATTTAAATATCATGAGTGCTATACCTACAATACCACCAAATACAATTGTAACGATATAAACAATCTTCGCATTGGGACTTAGCGGAGTTTCCGGAATTACAGGCGCAGTTAATACCCTGTTTTCTGATGAATATCCTGCATTAGATAAGGCAAACTCTATTTTTTTCTCTGTGAAAAGAGTAAAATAACGATTGTTCAATTCTTCAATGTATTTTAACCGATCATATTTTAAGGTTTTTTCCGGCATACTATAAAATCGATCCTCCATCTCAGAAAGCTTTTCTTGAATTAAGCCAACATCTCCCTTTAAGCGTTCTTCTATAACCGTTAAACTTTTTTTAACGGATGCTTGGCGTTGTTCAATTTTAGTTTTATTTTTCTTATATTCATTATGCTCTTCTGTTACATCATTTAACAATTCATCTCGTCGCTCCAATAATTTATTTAAATCTTCTATTTGACGCAACAATGACCCTTCAAAACTGCGTTTCCCAATCATTTCTGGGATGAGTTTATACACATCTAGTTTGTCTGAATCTTGCATCAGTTTACCTTTAACTAAATAAAGCGTAACCAATTCTTCTTCAACATCTAGCAGCTTTTTCTTTAATTCATTAACCTTATCTGAAACAGATTCAGATTCAGTTTTAGGGTCAGTAATCTTTTCTTTCCGTTGAAAATTATTCACACTATCTCGTGCCACTTTGAGGACGCGTGAAAGTGAATCTAACTGAGTTCCAACAAAACCAATGACCTTCTGATTATTTTGTTTGCCCATTTGTTCCTCGTACTTAAAAAAGGCATCTAGAACAACCTGAACAACATCCCTACAAAGTGTCGGATTGTGATGATCAAAAGAAATTTGAATTGTTTTTGCATTAGGATCCAACGGCATAACAGTTAGTTTAGCCATCCACTCTTTCATTATTGTATATTTTCTATTAATCAGAAAGTATAAATTATTATCTTGAACTGTTTCAGCCAATTCAGATGCAGAACCCGAAAATTGAAGTTCAAAATCTTCATTTTTAAACTTACTATTCAACACACCCCGAACAACTTTTTCCTTGCCATTCATGGAATACTTTAATTCAACAAGATTGTTTACGTATTTGACGTCAATTCTAACGCCACAAATTGATGAATCTTTAATTTGAATCGGTATAATTTGAAAACTAGTGGATTTATAAAGGTCCTTGGTTAATAATTTACCTTCGGAAAAAACGCTTACGGAAGTATTTAATTTACTGATTGCCTTTTCAAATAAAAACTCAGAGCGCAAAAATTCAATGGTTTTATTTAAATCTGAACCCTTTGCTCCAACAGACAGTGCTCCCTCACCCAATGCTTGCGCTACTTGGTCTTCCTCAACCAACTGAAGAACAGCAGAAGATTGATACATAGGTTTTGTATAGCGCAAATATATAAATGCAATAATTGAAAAAAGAACACTATAAATAAGTGGTAAATACCAGTGTCTAGAGATAATCTCTCCTAAAATTTTAGGATTGAATTCCTTATTAATTATTAGTTTCTTTTCTTGGCCTACAGACATGATTTATTAAAATCGTAAAAATATATAAAAAAGCGTCAAACTCGTTGTAAATAAGCTAATCCAAGGGGCAATTTCGGTTAAAACACCACTCGCTATCCTTGGCTTATAGTCAATATAAATATAATCATTACTCTGAACAATCATCTCTGCATCTTTAACTCCTTCAATTGTTGACAAATCAATCTTATAAACTTCTCGCTTATTAGATTTTGTTTTACGCATAATCTTGATTGAATTTGAATAACTATCATCTCCTATACCTCCAGCAAGCGCAATTACCTCCAGCAAGGTACTATTGACATTAGGTAATACCACCACTTGTGCTTGTCCCCTGCCGGGAAATACAATAACACGCTGGTTGGTTAATCGAATTTGAACAAAAGGAGATTGAAAATTTTTAGCCAATGTTTTTGTAAGCGAGTCCTCCAATTGAACAACAGTAAGACCTGAAACAGGATAAACTCCAATTACGGGTAACTCAACCGTTCCATTTCTTCTGACAAGGTAATCTAACATCATGTTATTGTTTTGCCCTACCATTTGTCCTCCTATGCCACTTACCCCGGAAAGTCCATTTATGATTTTTTCTCCATTATTGGTTGAAATGAAAAATGAAAACCGATCACCTGGACCAATCTTGTAGTCTTCAGAGGGTTGCATTTGCAAGGAATCAAATTGAAAACTACCATCTTTTGGAATTTTAAACATTTGATTACTATTGACATTTGTCCAAAGTCTACAACTTTGTAGAATTAAACAGGCTGAAACAAAAAATAAAATCAGTCTACTATTTCTTATCATTTAGACAGCGATAACAAGTGTTTATAATATTTTTCCATGTCTTTTACTAACCGAGTATAATGAAAGGTGTCCTTCACAAAAGGCCAACCACGCATTCCCATTTCTAATCGAAGTGGTTCATTGTCAATTAACTCAATTAATCTGTCTGCAAATATACGCGCATTATTAGAAGGAACAATAAATCCAGTTAGATTGTCTGCAATAATATCCCGTGCACCACCAACATCAGTGGTAATCACAGGAACATTTGCAGCCTGGGATTCAATTAGACTAACAGGTGTGCCCTCATTTTTGGAGGTTAAACAAATCACATCCATTCCCGCATTAAAAGAAGCAATATCTTTGATCCAAGAAGTGAATCGGATATCAACACCTACTTCATTTAAATCTTTGATCTGCTCTTCGATATACGTTCGAAGTTCACCATCACCAACAACAAAAAAGACAGGTTTCTTCTGCGTTTTTTGATGAATCAGTCTAACAATTTCAAAGAACAAAGCATGATTTTTAACGGGAGCCAATCTTCCAATTATAGCAATAGCAACCTCATCTTCTTTCAGTTCATACTTTTTTCTTATTTCAATGCGTTTCGATTCAATGTTTTCATTGAATTTAGACAAATCAAAACCGAGTGGAATCACCTTTGTTTTCTCTGGATGTGAGATTCTATGATCTTCAACTATTTCTTTTTTTTGGATTTCGGAAATTGTGATTATACCCGTTGATTTGGAAGCTAATCTTCGTTCAATAAATTTATACAGGAGGGTTTTTAACACCCCGAAATAGGAATGAAACACATGTCCATGAAAGGTATGCACAACTACCGGCACCTTACAATCAAAAGCAGCTTTTCTTCCGAGAGCACCCGCTTTTGCAGCATGTGTATGCACGATATCTGGTTGGTATTCTTGGATGATTTTTTTGATTTTTTT
>CAIUSK010000005.1 GCA_903901805.1 uncultured Flavobacteriales bacterium | reverse complement strand
CGCTATTTCTCCACACCCAAACGTAAATTTATCATTGCAGATACGCCTGGACATATTCAATATACCCGCAATATGGTTACTGGCGCTTCCACTGCCAATGCTGCCCTCATACTGATTGATGCGCGCAAAGGAGTGGTTGAACAAACCAAAAGACATAGTTTCATCGCTTCATTGTTGCAAGTTCAACACATTATTATCTGTATTAACAAGATGGATTTAGTGGATTACAGCCACAGTCGATTTGATGAAATTGTGGAGGAATACTGCAATTTCGCATCAAAACTAGCGATTAAGGATTATGCTTTCATTCCCATTTCAGCCTTAAACGGCGACAATGTGGTAAATCGTTCAACTGAAATGCCTTGGTATGATGGTCCAACGCTTATGTATAGCTTGGAGAATATTCAAGTAGCGAATGATGTGAATCACTTAGACATGCGTTTTCCGATTCAAACAGTGATACGTCCTAAATCAAAAGAATTTCCAGATTTTAGAGGGTATGCGGGGCGATTAGCTGGTGGAATTGTTCGTGTAAATGATGAAATCAAAGTGCTACCTTCTGGAATGACATCAACAGTTAAAGCGATTCATGGACCCAAAGGGAAAATAGAAGAAGCCTTCGCGCCGCAGTCTATTACCATTGAGTTAACGGATGATATTGATATTAGTCGAGGAGATATGTTGGTGAAGGTAAATAATGTTCCCGACCAACAGCAAGAAATTGACGCCATGGTTTGTTGGCTAGGAACTAGACCACTTTCAGCAGGTAATAAATATGCGCTGAAACATACTAGTCGAGACAGCAGGGTAATTATTCAAGAGTTAATTTATCAAGTGGACTTAAATACACTTTCACGCAATGAACAAATCAGCGACTTGCAAACGAATGACATTGGAAGAATTAAATTGAAAACAACTAGTGCGCTTTACACCGACAGTTATCGTCAAAATAGAATTACAGGGTCATTCATTTTAATTGATGAAGGAACAAATAATACGGTTGGTGCCGGGATGATTTTGTAAGAAAGAATCCTCTACCTAAAAGTTAACAATAATTTATTGATAAGTAGCCGCGTAAATCAAAGAAAAACTCAAAATTTAATTACCTTTGCAGTCACTAACTAACTACTCGAGTCGCACAATTTTTCAGAATTGTATGTGACTGAGATTGGCGAAGCCATAAGATGAATCAAAAAAACAGTATGACAGAAAAATGGACGGAGGTTATATCTCCTAAGCGTTCGTTGTTGGATATAAACCTGAAGGAAATTTGGCGCTACCGCGATTTAATCATGTTGTTTGTAAGAAGGGATTTTGTTTCTCAATACAAGCAAACGATTTTAGGCCCAATTTGGTTGTTTATTCAGCCATTATTCACCACATTAACTTTCTTCTTTGTTTTCAATCAAATTGCAAAGATTCCAACAGATAATATTGACCCAATATTGTTTTATTTATCCGGAATTACTTTATGGAATTACTTTTCAGATTGTTTCAATAAGACGTCCAATACCTTTGTAGCTAATGCTGGAATTTTTGGAAAAGTATATTTCCCACGCTTAGCGACACCAATCTCCATCGTTTTTTCAAACCTGATAAAATTAGGCATTCAAGTATTACTCTTCTTAGCCATAATGGGATATCAAATTGTCTTCAAAGAAGCAGAAGTGAACATCAACTTACATATTTTAATTCTACCCTTTTTAATTATTTTGATGGCAGTAATGGGCTTAGGTTTGGGAATTATCTTCTCAGCGCTTACCACCAAATACCGCGATTTAAGTTTCTTGTTAACCTTTGGTATTCAACTTTTAATGTATGCCACACCAATTATTTACCCCTTGAGTTATACCAGTGGCAAATTACACACCATCATCAGTATGAACCCATTAACACCTATTTTAGAAAGTTTCCGCTATGCCTTTTTCAGCATTGGTTCTTTCGATTGGAGCGGTTTGGCTTACACGAGCATTTTTAGCTTTAGTGTTCTATTTTTCGGCATAATTATCTTTAATCAGGTCGAGAAAAGTTTTATGGATACGGTTTAAGGAGTTGAAAATTGAAAATGTAAAATGAAGAGTTAAAACAACCAACGCCATTTCAAATTTCGCAAATCTAATTTCTACCTTTAAGCTGAGCAATTCCTGAGGATTTCGAAGGATGTCGAAGCTTCAACCCTCAGACTAAACTCTAAACCTCAACCTTCAACCCTCTAAATTCCCTTATGAAAAAATATACCTTCATAGAAGCCCCAAATTGTAACATGTGTGGCAACCATACCCGAGATAATAAAATAATCGGGATTCGAATGAATCGTTCACAAGGATTTAAGCCATTAAAAAATACGGGGATTTCCCTCACGATTGTGAAATGTAACTCGTGTAAGTTGATATACAGCGATCCACTTCCGATACCAAATGACATTCACGATCATTACGGAATTCCTCCTGAAGAATATTGGGCAGATTGGTATTTCGAGCCTAGTCCAGACTACTTTAAGTTCCAAATTTCGAAAGCAAAAGAATTAAAAACGTCGGAAGGCGAGTTACGGGCATTGGATATTGGCTCTGGAATTGGGAAATGTATGATAGCGCTCAAAGAACATGGTTTTGATGCCTATGGCTTGGAACCCTCAGAGCCTTTTCGAAATATGGCAATCAATAAAATGGGAGTAAATCCAGATCGCGTTGAACATAAAATGATAGAAGAAGTAGATTATCCGGAAAATCACTTTGATTTTGTGACCTTTGGAGCGGTGCTTGAGCATTTATATAACCCAGGAGAAAATTTACAAAAAGTAAATAAGTGGCTGAAGCCAGGAGGAATAGTACATGCAGAAGTACCCTCATCTGAATGGTTGATTCCACATTTTTATAATTTCTTTTACAGGCTAATAGGAAGTAGCTTTACGAGTAATTTAAGCCCCATGCATGAACCTTTTCATTTGTTTGAGTTTTCAATGAAATCGTTTGAGAAATTTGCCGAGAAGAACAATTTTGAGATAGCCTTTTACTACCGTACACCTGGTAAAGTGTACTATTTTCCGACATTTACGCACAATTTCATGAAAAAACTCATGATGAAAACAGGAACCGGTATGCAACTATGCGTCTTCATGCGAAAATTAAAATAACATTAACTCTCAACTCTAAATTCTCAACTCTATACATGGAAGTAATCAAAGTCGAAAACCTTTACAAACAATACCGCCTCGGACAGGTAAGTACCGGCTCTATTGCCCATGACTTAAACCGTTGGTGGCATACTGTGCGTGGAAAAGAAGATCCGTATGAGAAAATTACGGACGTAAACAACCGTGAAGACAGCGGAAGCAATGACTACGTTTGGGCATTGCAAGACATTAATTTCTCGGTGAAACAAGGCGAAGTGTTGGGAATTATTGGAAGAAATGGAGCAGGAAAAAGTACCTTGTTGAAGATTCTTTCCAAAGTAACGTCTCCCACCAAAGGAAACATAAAAGTAAAAGGAAGAATTGCCTCGCTGCTAGAAGTTGGAACAGGCTTTCATCCAGAATTGACGGGTAGAGAGAATATCTTTTTAAATGGTGCCATTCTCGGAATGACCAAAAGCGAAATACGTTCTAAGTTTGATGAAATTGTGGCTTTCTCAGGCGTAGAAAAGTACATTGACACTCCTGTAAAACGATACTCCTCTGGTATGTATGTGCGTCTTGCATTTGCCGTGGCAGCTCACTTGGAACCTGAAATTCTCATTGTAGATGAAGTTCTTGCCGTTGGTGATGCTGAGTTTCAAAAAAAGTGTTTAGGCAAAATGAAGGATGTTTCAGGTGAAGGAAGAACGGTGCTGTTTGTGAGTCATAATATGGTCTCTATTCAAGCGCTGTGTGATAGGGTAATACTCATGGAGAGAGGAGTTATAAAAATTGATGATAATTGTGATTTTGTGATAAATGAATATATCAAGATAAATTCGTCCGAATTAAAGCAAAACTTCAATTATTTGAGTTTAGAAGAAGCGCCTGGAAATGAAATGGTAAGAATTATCTCTATGAAGGTTTTTCCTGAAAATCCATTTATTACTCAAGACGTTTTCATTGAAATTGAAATTTTGAACAACTCCCATTACGATGGTTTATATATCGCTTTAGATTTTCTCAACAATCAAGAAATAATTGCTTTTGGAACTTCTGTTGATTTAGATGTGACAACAGGAAAAAGTATGAAAGCAAGATGTAAAATCCCAAAACATTTCCTTAATGACGGCATCCACACCATAAATTGCTACGTAAATAGTAATACTAAGGCGCTGCTTTACACGCTCAGAGAAGCATTGGCATTTGACGTCAAAGATGAAAAGAGAGAGTTGGGCTATCTCGGGAAAGTAAACGGTGTTGTGAGGCCTATTTTAAATTGGGAAATGGTTAAAAAGTAGTTTTCTATGAATCACATAAGTCTTTTAGACACATCCCGCTTTGGATATAAAGTTGCCAAAATTAATAGTTTAGAACATCTCTTGTATGAAACCTTATTTAAACTAAAACAAGAGGGTGTGAGGTTAATCATATCAAGAGTGCCAAGCGAAAATATTCAGATAATCAACCAAATGGAGGATTGGGGCTACCATGTTAAAGACGTGCAGTTGACCTATAAATTTGATTTACATAAAAAT
>CAIUSK010000004.1 GCA_903901805.1 uncultured Flavobacteriales bacterium | reverse complement strand
GTTATAGTTAATGAATGGTATTCATGCTCTGCCCGTTGGGGACTAAATAAACCGGCGTTCGAATTTTCTGCATAAATGTAATATTCAAATAGTGCACCGCTAAGGGTTATAGGGAATCCATAAATATGATCTCCTGCTGCGCCATCACCATGAGTTCCGTCGTCAAACATTTGAACACGATTGAATTTTAATTGGTGATTCAACCGATATCCTAAATAAACAGTCGATTCATTGGAACAAGTTGTTGTAATGTATATTGATTCTCCAAAGGCCGGAGAGTTATTACTCGCGCCAAAAGCAGAAATACTTGGAGCTACCAGATTATAATTGGAGTTTGTGGAAAAATAAGTTGATCGGGCACCCATTAAATTTTGTAACCCTGGAATTGATGATCCTGGAGGGCCTCCACCCGCTATATCTGTTGTTAAACTATTTTGAAATTGGGTGTATGTATAAAATTTATAAGGATCCGCTTGAACAGACGCATCAATTGTTGCGCGCAATGTATTGGCTGTAGTTAGATAACTTTGTGAGGCAAAAACTTCTTGAACAATCGTTCTTATATGGGCCATATACATTCGTTTGTACAATGGATTTGCCATCATTTTTACAATCAAAGGATGATTTGTTGATGTGCTATTAGACATGGGGTCAAGTGTCGTTGCTGTATAAGGACCAGAACCAGTTCCACCCGGGAAACCACCAAAACACATATTTAAATCCCATATTGTTGGAACAAATCGAGCGTTTAAATCCCAAGATAAATAATAGTTTTGACGAAATGCACCACTATATGAATCAAGATTTACTAGCACATTGTTAAATGCAAGCATCCATAATGCCCTGTCTATATCTAGTTTAGATTCGATATCTATTACGTTGTTATTTAATGTATTGATGAGGTCAACAAGGCGGTTCCAGCCGTAGGTAGATTTTAATTCATATCCATTAAAATAGGCAGAACTATCCATGCTGATGTATTTTAAATCTGGATTAGATGTAGAACCAGGACCTGCCCCTCCAATTGGGTTACATTTAAAAAATGACTCGTTGCTCACATAATAATGGTCACCATTAAATTTTTTATTAATGCTTTCTGCATTAGAATATAATCCGCGTAATGTTCCATTGATGTATACGTTGGCGAAATTTGCTTTCGGGCAATCCATGTATTGTTCCAAAATTGAATAGGATAATACTTCTCGAATCATAGATGGATCTGAGTATCCATTTTGCAGTTTGACATCAGTATATCCTTGATAATCTTGGCTACCAATGATATGATCTAATTCTAGGTGTAAAGGGTTTTTATTATTATTTGCATTATAAGAACTATTTCCTTTGTACTTCACACCAACGCTATCAAAAGTAATTCCGTTGATTCTAACCGAATCTGCAACTAGGTAGACATCAGTTGAAGTGGCGGCATCTAATTGGCTATCCCAATTCGTGAATCCAAAGAAAATCTCAATCGTTTGTACCGTAGCACGATCATAGAAATTCTGACTAAAAAGGCTATTTCCAAAGAAAAGGATAAAGGTAATCAGAGCTGTATATTTCATGTTTTAAATTTGTATGTTTTTATTTGAAGCCAAAACAATGATTGTATTGCGCGACTATTAAATTAATGTTAAGTTAATAAATAATTCGGAAGGAATGTTTTATGCTTTCAGTTCGAAAGATGTGCCTTAGCTTTTGAAACAACATCTGCCAAGTTCCCAACAAATACAGATTGCTCATCGATTAAAATTGGACGTTTAAGAAAAGTATATTCTTCTAGAATTAATTTTTTGAAGTCAATTTCAGAGAGATTTTTTTGATTCAGACCAAGTGATTTGTATTTCATCGCTTTTTTAGAGAAAAGAGCTTCAAAACTTCCAGTTTTTGATTGGAGAAAATCCAAAGTTTCTTGGTCAATATTTGTTTTTTTTATGTCAACTAACTCAAAATGGGATGGTAAATTGAGTTCCTTTAAAATACGTATGCAGGTACTACAACTACTTAGGTAATAAAATCTTTTCATAAATTACAGAGTTACTTCAGTAACAGATCCATTTCCAACACGAAGCACCCGAGCAGGAAATTTTTTGACCATATTTAAATCATGAGTCGCCATAAGAATTGCCGATTTTTCCTCTTTTGCAACTGCGATGAGTAGGTGCATTATTTCTTCTGATGTTTCAGGATCAAGATTACCAGTTGGCTCATCTGCAAGCAGTAATTCTGGTTGATTTAATAAAGCCCGAGCTATTGCTACTCGTTGTTGCTCACCACCCGATAAAGCATGCGGCATGGCATTCGCTTTTTGTTCAACCCCAACTAATTGCAAAACGCTTAAGGCTCGTTTTTGAATCAATATTTTATCCTTCCATCCCGTTGCACCCAACACGAAAATCATATTTTGAATAACTGTTCGATCCATCAATAACTGAAAATCTTGAAATACAATTCCAATTTTTCTACGGAGCATTGGAACATCGGTTCTCTTTAAGTTACGCAAATCAAAACCGGCAACACTTCCTGTACCTTCCGTAAGTGCTAGTTCTCCATATAAAATTTTCAGCAAGCTACTTTTACCACTGCCCGTTTTACCAATTAAATAAGCGAATTCAGTCTCATTTAAAACGAGATTAATATCCTCCAATATTTTCTTGTTGGATTGGTAGATCGATACTTTATTTAATTCAATTATTACTGCCAAAGTGATATATTTATGGACAAATATCTCATAAATTGTAACTCATTTAAACTAATTCATTATTTTCTCTTAACAGAATTGCGTTTAAAACTTTTACCAAGGACAATTTATCGCCCAGCTACCAATTGTAATTTTACTTGCCTTAAACTGAATACATGAAACAAGTTATATTTATTGTTTACCTTCTTGTGACACTCGTTGGATTTACTCAAGCTACTCAAAAGTACACCAGCGATTACGAAGGTTTTTACCGAGCAGAAGAACTTTTCGCCAAACGCCAATTTAATACGGCTAAAATGGAATTTGAATCTTTTTTGGATAAAACAAAAAGCACTACCGATCCTTTTCACATTAAGTCGCGTTATTATATTGGTATTTGTGCATTGGAAATGAATTCAGATGTTGAGGCCGTTCGACTTTTTATGCAATTCAATAAAGATTTCCCAGAAAACATCTACAAGAATCAAATATCATTTCGATTGGGGAATTTTTATTTCAAAAATGAAAACAAGAAAGCCCGAGAATGGTACTCGAAAGTGATTGCCAATGAACTGCAAGCAGATCAAAAAGACGAATTTTATTTTAAATACGGGTATACCTTTTTGTTATTGAAAGAACCGTCAAAGGCGAGAGCAACGTTTATGAACGTGAAAGAAAGTAAAACAGATTACGGATATTCATCGAAATATTATTTCGCTACACTTTTGTTTAATGAGGATAAAAAATCAATGGTTGTTTTTTCTGAATTCCAAGATTTAATTGAGGCAAATAAGTACTTGGATCAGGCATATAATTATCAAATTCAAATCAAACATCAATTAACGAATTTTCAAGAATGTATTTCCTTGTTTTCCTCTCCTGAAGTAACTAAGCACCTAACGTATGAAAATAGATTTCTAATTGGGGACGCTTACTATCAGTTAAAAGAATATGCCAAAGCAATTCCATATTTTGAGCATTTCGATTCGACAATGCGTGTCCAAAAATCGCGAAACCTAGACAGAGACTTTAATTATTCATTTGGAAATGCTTACTATCAAACAAGAAAATTAGAAAAAGCAATCTCAAAATTTAATTTTGTTTTATCGGTGCAGGATAGTCTCTCGCAACTAACCTATTATAAAATCGCCTCTATTTTTAAGGAGCAATATGAAGAAACGAAGGATGTTAAGCATTTAATTAATGCCCGAACTGCATTTGAAAAAGCTTCTGATATGTCTTTCGATATAATTATTCAAGAAGATGCCCTTTATAATGCCGCGGTATTAGCTTTCAATGTGGATGATAGCCCGTATTATGAATCAGTTGAGATTTTTGAGAAATTCATTAAACTATTCCCAAATTCAGGCAAGAAAAATGATATCTATCAATATTTGGTGGAGGTATATCGTCGAACAAATAATTATGATTTAGCCTTAACAACCATTGAGTCTATTGATAAAAAAGATACGCGTCTTAAAACGATGTATCAATCGATTGCCTTTAATTATGGTGTTACTTTGTTTCAGCGAAATGAATTTGACAATGCCATCTCAAAATTCAAATTAGTTGATAAATATCCTATTGAACTAGCATTGAAAAGCCAGTCAAAATTTTGGATTGCTGAATCAAAACTTCGTCATTTTGAGTCCATTCCGAAGAAATCCGTTAAAGATTCACTAATGCTTGATGAGTCAATAGAGGCATTTCGAAATTATTTGAAAGATCCATCTGGAAGCCCTACGGAAATGCGTCATGAGGCTTACTATCATTTAGGATATATTTATTTAAAGCAACAAAATCTGGCTGAATCTATTGAAATGTTTCGCGTGTACATAAAATCAGGTACTACCGAACGGAAAAAATTGTTGGACGCGAACTTACGAATTGGTGACTCTTATTATATGACGCGAAAAGATGAAGAGGCAATTAAGTTTTACCAGGATGCCTTAGATTTAAAGGAAGGGAGTGAGGATGTGGCATTGTATTACATGTCTAAATCAAATGGGTTTTTAGAGAAGAATGATAAAAAAATTGAATTGTTATTGAATTTAACAAACAATCATAAAAAGTCGAAATACATGCTTTCAGCGCTGTATGATCTTGCTTTAGCTTATAAAGATGATAAAGGAGACTATACCAATGCATTGAATTATTTCAAGAAAATATTAACCGAATATCCCAAAGCTTCTTTTTACTTAGATTGTCAAGTTGAAGTGGCAGATATTTACTATTTGAAAAATGATTATGCGAAGGCTGAGGGTGAATATCAACGTATTTTGGATGCCAACATTAACAATAATGCAATTTGTTTGAAAGCTGCTACTGGATTAAAAAATGTGTATGCAGCTCAAAATCAAACGGATAAAATCGCAGGATTAATTGATAAGTATCCGTGCGCTCAAATTTCAACAGAGGAAATTGAAAACTTGTATTTTGATCCAGCAGATAAGGATTATGAGGATAGTTTATTTGTTGCTGCAATTCCGAAATTTGAAATCTATTTAACTAAATTTCCAAAAGGACGTTATGCAACTGAGGCCTTATATTTCTTAGGAGATTGTTATGGAAGAAACGCAAATAATGCTAAAAAAGTAGAGTTGTATAAGCAGTTGCTTTCTTTTCCGGTAAACACATATTCTGAAAGCGCTGCGGCGTATGTTTCACAACAAGCCTATAATTCAGGAGAGTACGAACAAGCGATACATTATTACCTTGATTTGGAAAAAGTATCCACGAAACCCACCACATTATATACGGCCCAACTCGGAGTGATGCGGTCGAGTTTTTTACTCCAAAAATATGATACTGCAGCTGTTTATTCTAAGTTGATTTTGGAATCGAGTAATTTAAGTAATTCTGTTCGTGTTGAAGCTGAATACTCAAAAGGCATCTCCAATTTTAAAATGGCAAATTACGCTGAAGCATTACCTGCATTGGCATGGATCACTAAAAACACCACCACTTCTTGGGCTTCCGAGGCACAATATGTAATTGCTGAAATTTATTATATTCAATTAGATTATGCAAAATCAGATGCAGAGGTACGCTTGTTACTGAAGATGAAACCAGCGTATAATTTTTGGATAGCAAAATCTCTAATTCTTCAGTCACGCATTTGTATTAAACAAGAAAACCTGTTCCAAGCGGAACAAACGATTGAATCTGTATTATCTCATTATCCAGATAAGGAAGATGGAATAATTGACGATGCAACCGCTGTGAAAAAAGAAATAGAAGACCTAAAAAATGGAGGGAATTAATATGAAATCACGATTTTCAATCATTCAATTTTTTGCATTATTTGCAAGTTGCTTTATTCAATTTATAGCGCTTGCTCAACCTCCGATTGATAACGGGGATGTGATAATTATTCAAGGATCAGGTTTGCGTGAAGTCGAGTCTGCTTTTCGCTTGCGATCTAATCCTAAGTTAATTGATACAACAATCACTTCCACATTGCCTGAGTATCCGCTAATGTCACCATCTTATTCAACTCAAGCTAAGGTGAGCCCAATTAAGGAATTAGCATTTAGCAATAAATCAAATAGAACGGAGAAATTAACCCCATTTTATGCAAAGGTTGGAATTGGCTCGCAGGTTATGCCATTGGGTGAGATTTATTACAATTCAATTGGTAAAAGTGATTTTCAATATGGAGCTTATGCCAAACATATAAGTAGTTTTGGCAAAATGCGCGATTATGCCCCTGCACAGTTTGATCGCACGAAATCTGGATTATACGGAACCTATTTTGCGAAAAAATTCAGTATATCCTCAGATGCTCACTATGATAATTATGGATTTCATTATTATGGGATTTTAGATACTGCCGGGATCATTGACGCAAAAAGTATAGCCCAACGTTACCAAGATGCGGGCGGTGCAGTTAAATTTTCTTTACACAACGGCCTGAGAGATAGTTCGAAATTAAACTTGGATTTAGGGCTAAAGTATAATTTCTTCGGTACTAAAAAACCGATTGCGGATTCATTGGCAGATTGGAAATCACAGGAACAGTATGTTGCATTTACGTCAAGAGGTTCATATAAAGTAGGTCGTGAAGTGTTTTCAGTTGATTTAAACGTGTTTAATAATAGTTTTAACTATGGGATTGCGGGAGATTCATTAAGCGCAATAGATACTGGAATTGTACAGAATGATTTGATCTTACAATTAAAACCAGCTGTTGTTACTCAACTGATGAATGATAAGTTACGCGTTTCTGTCGGCGTTGATGTTACAGCTAATGTTCGATCTAGTACCAAAGTTTATGTGTATCCACATGCGGAGATTAAATATTCCATGTTTGATGATATTTTTATTCCATACATTGGAATACGAGGAGGATTGAAGCAAAACACCCTGAGGGCACTGACTAATGTAAATGAGTTTATTTTACCAAACTCTCAACTATTGAATGAAAATAAGGTGTTTGATGCTTATGCTGGGTTCAAAGGAGTGTTGAGTCAACGTACCAGTTTCAATATTGGAGCGAGTTATGCCCGTGTTACCAATAAAGCTCTTTTTGTTACTGACACCTTGTTTTCCAATAGAAACAAATTTGCAGTGATATATGACACGATGAATATTATGACGGTGGAAGGATCCATGTCTTATCAAATTAATGAAAAATTAAAAGTAGATGGGATTGGACGATTTTTCTCTTATGAAACGAAAAGTCAAGCTTTTGCATGGAATTTACCGCAATTGCAATTTGTGCTAAGAGGTAATTATACTTTGAAAGAAAAGTTTGTTTTCAATGTAGATATGGCACTAGAAACAGGCCGAAAAGCGTTGGTGTTTGATTCAACGATTGCTAATGTGGTTATTGAAAACGGGCAGTATGCTGCACCTTTAAAAACATTTGCTGACATCAATTTAGGATTTGAGTATAAATACAATAAAAACATTTCGGGATTCCTACAGTTAAACAATATGGTGGCTAACCGCTATGCGCGTTGGTATAACTACCCAGTTATGGGCTTCCAGGTAATGGGTGGCGTTACGTTTAAATTTTAATGATTTAGAATTTTATTGAAATCAGGTTCTTCGAAATTTAATTCGCGTTGTTTTTGAAAATCGCATTGATTGACAATCAGTGGAACTCGGTTTATTTTCGATGCAGCAATCATAAGCGAGTAATAGCGCTCCTTGTTTGAGGATATAGTTTCAAATACAGCAATTCCTTTTTTTGAGTTAATTATGTGGATGATTACTGTTTTGATAGGGTCATACATGCTACACAAGTCAAATTCGAAGGTGTTTTTCTTTCCCTTCTTTTGATTCATTATCTGATTGGCAATTGGGCCTTCTCCCGTCCATTCAATAAAAGTAGAATCATTAATAGAAACCTTGTAAAAAGAATAAAAATCGCAGGGATAATAGGCAAATAACTTTTTATTATACTGCACGAGCGGAATCCAGTGTGTTTCAGGTATTACGGGTGTATTCTTTTTAAGAATAGGGTTTTCTTCTTTTAAGTAGGACAAAGACATTGAATAACTTTCAGAGTCAAATTCTCCAAAATTCAGATCGAGAAGTCGATTGTATAGTTGGCTGGAGTTGTTTTTAGCAATATAAATTGATTGAGAAGTTCCGTAAATACTGTCTTTTTGAATAAAAAGGGTGTCTTTGGGTTGTGAAAAGCCAATTAGCGGAAAAAGTAAAGTAACTAAAATCAACTGCTGCTTTTTCATGTTATAATACATTAGAAGATAAAAAACCCCAACTATCCGAAAATGATTGGGGTTAATTTACAAGTCAAAGGTGGAAGCCCATTGACAAGTTTCAATAATAAAAAAAGCCCCGACAAAAATGTCAGGGCTTTGTACTCGGGGCGGGACTTGAACCCGCACGCCCAAAAGAGCACAGGATTTTAAGTCCGGCGTGTCTACCAATTCCACCACCCGAGCGAGTGTGTTGAGCGAGAGAAAGGATTAATATAAAGACCCTTACTCTTC
>CAIUSK010000003.1 GCA_903901805.1 uncultured Flavobacteriales bacterium | reverse complement strand
TTGAATTAAAAAGTAAAATAGCTCTAACCTAATTTTAGTTTTTTTCTTGAGGTGCTATTCCATTATTTTAACTACTTTTTGAAGCAATTAATTCATTTTTGCTATTATCTTTGTGGTTGAAAAATATATAATATGTCAGCAATAGCAAATGAAAGTGATGTTCTACAGATATTAGAGCAATTAGGTATTGAATCTGAAAACAATGGAGCATCTACTGGTGGGAAATGGTTTAAAACACGTGGATCAAAAATTGATTCATTCTCTCCTGTTGATGGAAAGCTGATTGCGACTGTGAATGCAGCAACTGAAGCTGATTATGAGGCAATTGTATTGAAAGCGCAAGAAGCTTATGTTCAATGGAAAGCAATTCCGGCACCTAAAAGGGGTGAAATTGTGCGTCAACTGGCTGAAAAAATTCGTTTTTATAAAGAACCTCTTGGTCGTTTAGTATCCTATGAAATGGGTAAGTCACTTCAAGAAGGATTGGGCGAAGTTCAAGAAATGATTGATATATGTGATTTTGCTGTTGGATTATCCAGACAATTATATGGTTTAACCATGCACTCTGAAAGACCAAATCATCGTATGTATGAGCAATATCATCCGCTTGGTATCGTTGGGATTATTTCAGCGTTCAATTTCCCAGTTGCTGTTTGGAATTGGAATACTGCCTTAGCGTGGGTTTGTGGTGATGTTTGTATTTGGAAACCATCTGAAAAAACACCTTTAACCGCTATCGCTTGTCAACAAATTACCAAACAAGTTTTTGATGCAAATGATGTTCCCGAAGGAGTTTCTTGTTTAGTTATTGGTGGTGCTGAAATAGGAAAATTGATGGCAGAAGACACACGAATTCCATTAGTTTCTGCAACAGGATCAACGCGAATGGGTAAATCTGTTGGTGCGGCCCTTGGAGCTCGATTGGGTCGTTCTTTATTGGAATTAGGTGGTAACAATGCAATTATTATTACACCAACTGCCGACTTGAAAATGGTAGTTCCAGGAGCTGTGTTTGGTGCAGTCGGTACAGCAGGACAACGTTGTACGTCAACCCGAAGATTGATTGTTCACGAAACAATATATGATAAAGTAAAAGAAGCATTAGCGAAAGCATACGGACAGTTGCGCATTGGAGATCCATTAGATCAAAATAATCACGTGGGACCATTAATTGATACAGATGCAGTTGCTAATTATCTGGCTGCAATTGAAAAAGCAAAAGCTGAAGGCGGAAAAATTGTGGTTGAAGGTGGTGTATTAACAGGGGTTGGTTATGAATCAGGTTGTTATGTGAAACCTGCAATTATTGAAGCCGAAAATCATTACGAAATTGTTCAACACGAAACTTTTGCACCAATTCTATATATTATGAAATATTCTGGAGGTGTTGAAAATGCAATTCGCGTTCAAAATAATGTACCTCAAGGTTTATCTTCAGCAATTATGACCAATGATTTGAAAGAAGCCGAAGCATTTTTATCCAATTCAGGTTCCGATTGCGGAATTGCGAATGTAAATATTGGTACTTCAGGAGCTGAAATAGGTGGTGCATTTGGTGGAGAAAAAGAAACCGGAGGAGGTAGAGAATCTGGCTCTGATGCTTGGAAAGTATATATGAGACGCCAAACGAATACGATTAATTATTCCGATAGCTTGCCTTTGGCACAAGGAATTAAATTTGATTTATAGAAAAAAATGATTTTTGAAAGGCGGAAGAAATTCCGCTTTTTTTTTACTCAATTAAACTAAGTTTTCCTCTTTTACGTTTTTGATTAAATTAACTTCCTAAAATGATTCAAAATATTAAACGAATAGTTTCTGATTTTATCAATAAACAAAAATCCAATCAAGAGATTTTCTCTAAGATCTATTCGAAAAACTATTGGGGTGGTGAAAATGATCAATCATTTTATTCTGGAGAAGGAACTTATGTGGAAGATTTGAGTGTATATACTGATTCAGTAGTTAAATTTATTCAAGAAAACAATATTCAATCTGTTTGTGAGATAGGGTGTGGTGATTTTCATGTTTCGAAAAGTTTGGTGGAAAAGGTTTCAATAAATTATATTGGAATTGACGTAGTTCCAGCATTAGTAGAACATCTAAATAGTACATTTTCCACTGAAACTGTTCATTTTACATGCTTGGACGCGGCGGAGGTTGATGCTAAGTTGCCCCAAGTGGATTTATGTATTATTCGCCAAGTTTTACAGCACTTAAGTAATGAACAAATTCAGAGAATATTAACTAATACAAGTCATATTCCAAATTTGCTGATAACAGAACATGTTCCGAAGCAAACATTAGTTTATAATGCAGATAAAGTAACAAATGGGTATATCAGGTTGCAAAATAAAGTTCCTTCCGGAATATTTTTGGATAAACCACCATTTAATAAATCAATTGAATCTGAACTATTACGAATCACGTTAAATGATAAAGATTCTACCAATCAAATAATTGACGCAGAGCTCGTTACTAGTTGGGTTAAACAATGATGAAACTTCTCAAACCAGATAATATCTTTGTTTGAATTGAATTTTATTTTCATGCAGTAATATGCGGAGAATATTTTTAATCTTTTCATCATTTATACCAAAGGTGAATTCAATTTCTTCTATGGTTTTCCGCTCTTGTAAAAATTCGATTATTTCCTCCATAAGTTTCGCTGTATCAACATCTTTTCTTTTGTTCGCTTGACAAACATCGCATATTCCGCAGGCTGTTGTTTCTTGTCCGAAATATGCTATCAATTGTTGTGCTCTGCAAGAATCAGTTTTAAGGTATGAGATTGCTGCAGAAAGCTTTTGTTCTGCATATATTTTTCTGTTTTGATAGGCCTCAGGATATAATTGCAAGTAATCGTCTGGCAGTCTTTCGTGTAAAAAAGTTACTTTAGGTAAATCACTTTGCCATATAATATCGGCAATGCCATATTTTTCTAACATTTTTAATTGTGCTTCAATTTCTTTTCTTGAAAGTGTTAATTGTTCAAGAAATCGGTTAAATTTTAGCGGAACGTGCTCATCAAACGAAGAAGTAAAATTGCGCAGAATTACACTAATCAGTGGCCTAAAATGTTCATGCTTTATTTGAAAATTATACAATTCGAGATTGCTTACATTCCATTGAAGACTTGTTTCCTGATACGCGTTTTCGTTAAACTGAATATCTCCATTGGATTCAAGGATT
>CAIUSK010000002.1 GCA_903901805.1 uncultured Flavobacteriales bacterium | reverse complement strand
TCACTGATTATCCTATCTAAATAAAGTTTCTCTACCTTTTCCCGTGCCCAAGGTGTTTTTGCGTAAGAATTTTAAACTCGATTTCAAACTAGGATCTTTCAAAAAACAATTGATTCGTATATGATACCCCAAACCGTCCCAACCAAATTTATACTGCAATTCCTTCACCATTCGCTCCAGTGTGATACCGTGAAGAGGATTATTCGTTTGCGATTCATTCGTTTCGGACATGAGAACTTCAATTTTGAAATTTGATAAAACAAAGTAAATGTATTAATTTGTAATTTTAACAAAATAAATTCTAAAAAATGAAAACCTTCTTTAACCTGTTTTTTGCATTTCTTTTTGTTTCAATCTCTTTTGCACAAATCACCGTTAAAACGAGCAATAGTGGATTGAACCTGCGCTCAGAACCAACCACATCGAGTAATGTATTATTCTCTTTACCCAATGAAACTGAATTGTTGTATGCCAATGATTGGGCAGAGGGTTGGATAAAAGTGCGTCATACGAATCTTAATTCATTTGATAAAGATGAATCAACGGAGGATATTGATGTAACTGGCTGGGTGAATGCTGCCTTTGTCGAAACTAAAATGTTTAAGTCTACTATTCTTGATCCTATGTCTTGGCAAGAACAAACGGATGGATGTTATTTTGCAATTTATGGTGTTGATGGGCTTTTAGGTATCGATAGTTATGACCAACAAGAAACAGAATCAAAATTTAAAGTAAAAATTAAAGGGGTTGCTTATATTTTGAAAGTGATTGATACGACGAATCCAAATTATACGAAATGGGAACATCCCCAATTGAAAATTGAATTTTTTGGGGCAACCACTGATCACGGTTTAGAATCCAGTGAATCGAAAGGAGTATTGCGCGTGGAACACAACGGTAAAGTGGAATACATCTATGCAGCACTTGGAGGCGGGTGTTAACACACAGATTTCATAAAAGATGCCTTTCAACCGGTTCGATTTCGTATTTTTCCATTATCAATAACTACCTTTGCAGACTAATTTGAAAAAATATGTCTCAACAGAAAACGACACGCGCCGAAGATTATTCCAAGTGGTACAATGATTTAGTTTATAAGGCTGATTTAGCTGAGCATTCGGATGTTCGCGGCTGCATGGTAATCAAACCTTACGGATACGCTATTTGGGAAAATATGCGCGATGTGTTAGATCGTCGTTTTAAAGAAACGGGTCATTCAAATGCGTATTTCCCACTTTTTATTCCAAAATCGTACTTGAGTAAGGAAGCTTCGCACGTGGATGGTTTTGCCAAGGAATGTGCTGTTGTAACGCATTATCGGTTGAAAAACGCAGAGGATGGAAGTGGCGTAATTGTTGATCCGGAGGCAAAATTGGAGGAAGAATTAATTGTTCGACCAACTTCTGAAACAATCATCTGGAATTCCTATAAAAATTGGATTCAATCATATCGAGATTTACCTATTCTAATAAATCAGTGGGCGAATGTCGTTCGTTGGGAAATGCGTACACGTTTGTTTTTACGAACAACTGAATTTCTTTGGCAAGAAGGGCACACTGCCCATGCAACAAAAGATGAGGCAATTAAAGAGGCTGAGTTGATGCTGGATGTGTATGCTGAATTTGCTGAACAATATATGGCAATGCCGGTAATTAAAGGTCGAAAAACAGCGTCTGAACGTTTTGCCGGTGCTGAAGATACGTTATGTATTGAGGCAATGATGCAAGATGGAAAAGCACTTCAAGCTGGAACTTCTCATTTTCTGGGACAAAACTTTGCAAAAGCATTTGAGGTGAAATTTGCCGATAAAGAAGGGAAATTAGAATATGTATGGGCTACCTCTTGGGGTGTTTCAACACGATTGATGGGAGCCTTGATTATGACCCATTCGGATGATGAAGGATTAGTTGTTCCGCCAAAATTAGCTCCATTGCAAGTGGTTGCTGTTCCAATTTACCGTTCTGAGGAAGAAAAAGCGAGTATTGTTGCCAAATTTGAAGAATGGGCGGTTTTATTAAAAGCTAAAGGAATTTCGTTCAAAATTGACGACGACGATAACCGAAGACCGGGATGGAAATTTGCGGAATATGAGGTAAAAGGTGTTCCGGTTCGTTTGGCATTAGGACCAAGAGACATGGCAAATAATGTAGTGGAAGTAGCTCGACGTGATACCAAAGAAAAAACGGTGGTATCCATGGAGGGAATTGAGGAGTTTATTGAAAACTTGTTGCATGACATCCAGACTTCATTGTTTAACAAAGCATTAGCACACCGCGAGGCTAATACGCGCACCGTGGAAACGTACGAAGAATTTAAGGTTGAAATCGAAAAAGGTGGATTCATTTTGGCACATTGGGACGGTACTGCTGAAACAGAATCGAAAGTAAAAGAAGAAACACAAGCTACCATTCGATGCATTGCCTTGGATCAAGTTCAAGAAGAAGGAAAATGTATGGTTACTGGAAATCCATCAACAGGGCGTGTGATTTTTGCAAAAGCATATTAATGTATGAATACGTGGTACGGAAAAGATTTTAAATTAGGGATTCTCGGAGCGGGACAATTGGGTCGAATGATTATTCAAGAGGCAATAAATTGGAATGTTCATGTATATACTTTAGATTCAGATCCGGAGGCACCTTGTAGCAAGATTTCCCATGAATTTGTATGTGGCTCAATAACAGATTATGAAACGGTACTTCATTTTGGAAAAGATAAAGACCTCATTACCGTAGAAATTGAGAATGTAAACATAGAATCCTTGGAGGAATTGGAAAGGGGAGGAGTGACTGTCTTTCCTCAACCACGGGTTTTACGTATCATTCGCGACAAAGGTATTCAGAAGCAATTTTATGCGGATCACGGAATTCCAACAGCGGATTTTCGTTTAATTGAATCCGGTGAAATTAATCAACATATTGATTTTCTTCCTTTTGCACAGAAACTAAGAACTGGTGGATATGACGGGAAAGGAGTTCAAATCATGCAATCTTCAGCAGATTTTGATAAATCCTTCGATGCACCGACGGTATTAGAAAAATTTGTTGATTTTGAAAAAGAATTGGCGGTTATTGTGGCGCGTAACAAAAATGGGGGAGTAATTTCCTATCCAACCGTAGAATGTGAATTTAATCCGCAAGCGAATTTGGTTGAGTTTTTATTTTCTCCTGCTGAAATTTCGGCTGAAATTGAGAAAGAGGCTCAACGTATGGCCATAGACATCATTCAGAAATTGGATATGGTTGGGATATTGGCGGTTGAATTTTTCCTAACGAAAGAGGGTAAATTATTGGTGAATGAAATTGCTCCTCGACCACATAACAGCGGACATCATACCATCGAATGTAATATTACTTCCCAGTTCGAACAACATTTAAGAAGTATCTTGA
>CAIUSK010000001.1 GCA_903901805.1 uncultured Flavobacteriales bacterium | reverse complement strand
GGTGTTCCTCCATTGAAAAACCAAACATTGTCAGAACCAGGATTTGCACCACCACCCGAAGCGAAAAAAATTTGAGTGTTTAAATTTACATCACCGTAGCACATAGAAGAGACTTCACAACCGGCTAAATTTACTAATCGAGCACAATCTCCAGAATTTGCCATTCCCATGCGTGTCCATATTCCACCAGCTGTCCATCCGTTTGCAGGATAAGAACAAGCGATAGCACCCGGGGTCGTAGGATTTGAATCGAACAGTGTGGTGTTATTGATAGGAGCAACGATTTTACAGTTGTTATCCGACATGGAAAGATCAATCGCTGGTAAATCAATATTAGGGTCGCTGTTGTTGTAAACCAAAATAATTGTTCCTAGTGGAACACATTGCCAAATGGAATTAAACGAAAATCTATTACACCCCGCAGCAATTCCACCAGTTCCGTGGTAACCGCTGTTGTCATCAATAATCCAACCGCGTATATCAACGCAAGGAGGTGGTCCGCCAAGGCAATTATAGGTTGCAACAGTGTCAACTACAACAAATTCAATATATTCCTGTGAACCAGCAGGACCATTCGAAAATTCATTGATAATAATGGTTTGACCAATTATTAAATCGGTAATAAATAGTATGACAATAACTAGTAAAAGCTTTTTCATGTTCTTTACTTATTCAACGGTAGTAAAAGTACGCGCACAACGTTAATCATATTCGATGCGAAAGTTAGTGATAATCTTTATTAGTTGAGTTTTCTGGTTTCAATTTGAGTTCATTTGTTCTTTTGTAAAATATAAATAGAGAAATACTTGACAAGGGGGGGTATGATGTTGTACATTTGCAATCCTTTAAAAAAATGATGTTATGAGTAAAATGAAATTGTCGGAATTCATGTTTGACCTTCCAGATGAGTTGATCGCAGAATATCCATCTGAAAATCGTGATGAAGCAAAATTAATGGTTCTTCACAGAAAAACGGGTCAAATTGAGCATCGACTTTTCAAAGATATCATGGATTATTTTGATGAAGGTGATGTAATGATTATGAATAATACGCGTGTTTTCCCTGCAAGAATGTATGGTAATAAGGAAAAAACGGGAGCAAAAATAGAGGTTTTTTTATTGCGCGAATTGAATCGTGAGAGTTTATTGTGGGATGTTTTAGTTGATCCTGCTAGAAAAATAAGAATTGGAAACAAATTGTATTTTGGAGAAGATGATTCGTTAGTTGCTGAAGTAATCGATAATACAACCTCTCGGGGTAGAACATTGCGTTTCCTTTTTGATGGAACGTACGAGGAGTTTAAGCAAAAAATAACAGAATTAGGTGAAACACCATTACCAAAATACATCAAACGGGATGTAGAACCAAGCGATGAAGAGCGATATCAAACCATTTTCGCTAAAGAAGAGGGCGCTGTAGCTGCTCCAACTGCTGGACTGCATTTTTCGCGTGAGCTCATGAGAAAACTTGAAATCAAAGGTATCAATTTCGCTGAAGTAACTTTACATGTTGGTTTGGGAACATTCAGACCTGTGGAAGTAGAAGATCTTACGAAACATAAGATGGACTCCGAGCAAGTAATTATTACTCAAAAAGCAGCGGATATAGTAAATGACGCTAAAAGAAATAGGAAAAAAGTTTGTGCTGTTGGTACAACTTCTATTCGAGCTTCAGAAACTTCAGTTTCTACAGATGGTATGTTAAAGCCTTATGATGGATGGACAAATAAGTTCATTTTTCCTCCGTATGATTTTTCCGTTGCAGATTGTATGATTACGAATTTTCACACACCGCTTTCCACGTTGTTAATGATGATCTCTGCTTTTTGTGGTCATGATTTAATGATGGAAGGATACAAGCAAGCCATTGAACATAAATATCGTTTTTATTCGTACGGTGATGCTATGTTAATTCTCTAAAGTTCCTCACGGGGTACTCATATCGACAAGGCTATGATTCAGTATTGATAAAAATGGATATATTTGAGTTGCAATGAGCGATAATAAACAAATGACTTTTTTGGGACATCTCGAAGAATTGAGATGGAGATTGGTTCGTTCCGCTGCAGTTATTTTGATTTTTGCCATTGTTATTTGGTCGTTTCAGGAATGGATTATGGATCATTTCTTTCTATCAATGAATAAGAAAGATTTCATTACGTTTCGTTTAATGTGTGATTATTTTGGGATTTGTATTGAAGAAATCCCTATAAAAATGCAGAGTATGACCATGGGTGGTCAATTTTCATATGCATTGATGATGAGTTTTATGGGGGGTGTTGTGGTGTCTTTTCCCTTTATTTTTCATCAAATATGGAGCTTTGTAAAACCAGGTTTGAAATTAAATGAAATCAATGCCACCAAAGGAATTGTTTTCTATGTCAGTTTATTGTTTTTCATTGGGATAATTTTTGGTTATTTTGTCGTTGCACCACTATCCGTTCAGTTTTTTGGAAGTTATCAAATTAGTAAGCAAATAGAAAATAATTTCACCATAAGTTCTTATATGAGTACGGTGATTTCTACCATTTTCTACTCTGGGTTACTTTTTTTACTTCCCGTTGCTTCATATTTATTGACTAGAATTGGAATTATTACTCCCGCATTTTTAAGGAAATTCCGAAAGCATTCTATTGTTGCCGTACTTATTCTTGCAGCAATAATAACCCCGCCAGATGTTATTTCCCAAATAATTGTGTCTATACCAATATTTATATTGTATGAAATTGGGATTTTAGTTTCTGCGCGAGCAGCCAAAAAAATGGCGGATGCCTCAATACTCTAAAGGGCATGAGAAAACAGTTGGTATACCTATTTATTCTTTGTTTTCATCTCGTTGGGGTGTCCCAACAAACTATAATAACAGGTACTGTTTCTGATGCAGGAACAGGCGAAAAATTACCGTATGTTTCCGTTAGGTTTGTAGATTCGAAAATTGGTACGCTCACAGATTCAGTGGGTGGTTTTAAAATTGAGACCTATTATGCCACTGACTCCTTGCGTTTTTCATTATCTGGATTTGTTGCTCAAACCATTCGTATAAAACGAGATGAAAGTCAACAAATTAATGTTCAATTGGGAATACTAACCGATGACTTAGCAGAAATTGTGATTTTAACTCCCGATGAGTTCCCGTCCACGCGATTACACAAGAGAATGGTGGCCAATAAGCCGATTAATAACAAGGAGAAGTTGAATTCCTATGAATATGATTTATATAGTAAAAT